>JAHEBR010000052.1 GCA_024642185.1 Marivivens sp.
AGCCGATGTGCGGCAGCATCATGATCCGCTCTTCGCCCGCAAGCGCCGGATTTCCGCCCGGCTCGACGGCAAAGCAATCGAGGCCGGCCGCCGCAATATGCCCCGACAGGATCGCCGCCAGAAGCGCCGCTTCGTCGATCAGGCCGCCACGGGCGGTATTCACGATCACCGCCTCTTTGGGCAGAAGCGCAAGCCGCCGCGCGTCCATCAGGTTGCGCGTAAGGGGCGTGATCGGGCAGTGAAGCGACAGAAAATCGACCTGGCCCAGCATCTCGTCAAGATCGGCGTGATAGATCGCGCCTTTCGCCTGATCCGGGGTCAGCTCCGAGCGGTTGTGGTAGTGGATTTCCATGCCAAAGCCGCGGGCCTTTTCGGCCATCGAGCGGCCAACCCGGCCCATGCCGACGATGCCAAGCCGCGCGCCGCTGACCTGCTTGCCGACCATGAAGGCGGGCGACCAGCTGTCCCATGCGCCGGTGCGCACGATCCGGTCGCCTTCGACGGCGCGGCGAGCAGCGCCCAGCATCAGGAGCATGGCGATTTCGGCGGTGGCGTCCGAGAGGACATCGGGCGTGTTGGTCACGTCGATCCCGCGGGCACGCAGGGCGGGCAGATCGCAGTGATCGACGCCAACGCTGTGGTTGGCGACGATCTTGAGGCGCGGATCGAGGGCAGCGGCCACCTCGGCGGTGAAGCGTTCCGAATGGCAGGGGATCATCGCGTCGACCTGAGCGCTCATCTCGATGATGCGCATGGGCGAGGCCGGCTCGTCGAGCGGCTCTTCAACCACGTCATAGCGCGCACGGGCGCGTTCGAGCGTGGCCGCCGAAAGGCGACGCGGGATCCAGACCTTCGGACGCGACATCGCTAGTCTTTCTTGGTCCAGGCCGACGTGAGCATGTCATAGCCGGCGAGGGCGATCGTGAGGCCGATCACCAGAACGAGATCGAGGGTCCCCACATAGATCGCGAGGATGAGAAGGAAGCCCGCAAAGACTGCGAAGGCGGCGAGTGACATCAGCTTGTCCATTGTGAACTCCACTTATTGAGATTGTTCATCGATCCAGTTCCACAGCCAACGAGCCGACCGCAGGAGCCGCCCGTCATAGCCGCGCGGGCCGACAAGCTGGATCCCCATGGGCATGCCGCCTTGGGACGTGAGAACCGGGATAGTGACTGCGGGGGTGCCCACCATGGTCCAGAGGCCGTTGAAGATGGCGCTTCCGGTGGTGGTCAGGTCTTTAGGGGCCGGGCCCGGCGCAGCGGGCGTGAGGATTACATCGGCATGGCCGAAGATTTCCTTGAGGCCGGAATAATAGACCTCGGGCCAATCGAGGGCGGCCAGATAATCTTTCGCGAGCGTGGCCGAGCCTTCCTGCATAGCCGCCTGCATCTCGGGCGAGAGCTTGTCAGCGCCGGCGCGGGCGTAGGTATAGTAGTTGCGGGCCATCTCTGCGAAATTGATCCGCTGGCGCAGTTCTGCCGCGTGCTCGAAATGCGCAGGGAGCGGCACCTCGAAGCACCGATCTTCGCCCAGCGCCTCGGCCAGTTCGGCAAATGCCTCTTTCATCTCGGGATCGGCGTCGTCCCAACCCGGCGGCTTCACCAGCGCGAAAACCGGCTTGACCGGAGCCTCTTCGGAGGCGGTCTTGAGAAGCTGGGGATGCGGCGCAGGGCTTGTGGCCGGATCGGCGGGATCGTCGCCGAAGAGAACCTCGGCGATCAGCGCGGCGTCGAGCGGGCCACGGCCAAAGACGCCGACGGTGTCGAGCGTCTGGGATTGCTTGAGGATGCCACTTCGGGGAATGGCGCCGAAGGTGGGCTTGAAGCCGGTCACGCCGCAGAAGGCGGCGGGGCGGATCACTGAACCGCCGGTTTGTGTGCCGATGGCGAGCGGAACCATGCCCGAGGCCACGGCAGCAGCGGAGCCGGAGGACGAGCCGCCGGGGGTGTGGTCAATGCTGTTCGGATTCCGCGTCTTTGGCGGATGGATATAGGCAAGCTCGGTGGTGACCGTCTTGCCCATGATGATCGCACCAGCGGCCTTGAGCCGCGCGACGACGAGGGCATCCTCCACGGGGATTCGCCCGCTGTCGATGGCCGTTCCGTTTTCGGTCGGCATCTTGGCGGTGTCGATGATGTCCTTGATGCCGACCGGCAGGCCATGCAGCGGACCAAGAGGGCGGCCTGTTGCACGGTAACGGTCGGCCATCTCGGCCTGTTTCATCACATGATCGGGGTCCAGGTGGGCCCAGGCCCCGATCTGAGGTTCAAGGGCCTGGATCCTGTCGAGACAGGCCTTGGCAAGGTCGACAGCCTTGAGGGCGCCGCTTGCGAGCCTGTCCCGAAGCTCGACCGCAGAGAGGTCGTGCAGATCCATTGTGCCCTTAGCCGCCATAGAACAAGTTCGGCAGATAGAAGACGATATCGGGGAAGATATACATCAGGGCCATGGCGATGAAGACGCAAGCCAGGAAGGGCATGACACCAGAGAAGATCTGGGTCAGCTTCACTTCCGGTGGAGCGATCCCTTTCAGATAGTAGGCCGACATCGCCATTGGTGGCGTCAGGAACGAGGTCTGCAGGTTCAGCGCCACGAGGATGCCGAAGAACAGCGGATCGATCCCGAAGTGGGGCAGAAGCGGCAGGAAGATCGGCACGAAGATGATGATGATCTCCGACCACTCGAGCGGCCAGCCAAGCAGGAAGATGATGAGCTGGGCAAGCAGCAGGAACATCAGCGGCGACATATCGAGGCCGGTCACAAACTCGGAAATGATCTTTTCGCCACCAAGGTAGGAGAAGACCGACGAGAAGGTGTAGGAGCCGACGAAAAGCCAGCAGACCATCGCCGTGGTGCGAACGGTCAGGTAGACGCTTTCGCGCATCCGCTGCCAGGTCATCGCGCGATAGGCGAAGGCGAGAAGGATGCCGCCCAGCGCGCCGATCGAGGCGGCTTCCGAGGGGGTCGCGAGGCCGAAGAGGATCGAGCCGAGGACCGAAAGGATCAGGAAGGCCAGCGGGAAGAACGACGTCATGACCATGACGAAGAGGCGGCCAAATGGCACGTCGGGCACTTCTTCCTTGGTCGGGCGCGGAGCGACCGACGGTTGGATGATCGAACGGCCAACCACATAGACAAGATAGAGGCCGACGAGGGTAAAGCCCGGCAAAAGCGCACCGGCATAGAGCCGCACGATCGAGACGTTGGAGGCCGCCGCATAGACGATCAGCATGATCGACGGCGGGATCAGGATGCCGAGCGTTCCGCCCGCGCAGATGATGCCCGAGGCAAACGAGGTGTCGTAGCGCGCCTTGAGCATCGCCGGGAGCGCGAGAAGGCCCATCAGCGTCACCACGGCGCCGACGATACCGGTCGCGGTCGCGAAGAGGGCGCAGGTGATGAGCGCCGCAACGCCCATCGAGCCGGGAATCCGCTTGGAGGCGATGTTCAGGGTGGTGAACAGGCGGTCAACGATATTGGCGCGTTCGACGATATAGCCCATGAAGAGAAAGAGCGGCACGGCCGTCAGGACCTCGTTGGACATCACCGTATACGTCTGGTTGATGAAGAGATCGAATATTCGGTTGTTATAGTAGCCTTCGATCCACAGGCGGGCGCTGTCCCACCAGCTTGCGGCCTCGTCGAGCCGGTTGAAGGCCCGCCACATCCGGCTTGCATCGAAATAGGCGTAGTAGCCAAAGCCAATGCCCATGGCCATCAGGGTAAAGGCGATCGGGAACCCGAGGAACACGATCAGGATAAACAGGCCCAACATCATGAGGGCCACTTGGGGGTCGGTCATACGTGGCCTCCGGTTTCGGCTTCGTGGGCTTTCTGGATCAGGATGTCTTCGGTTTCCATGACGTCCTCATCCGCCTTGATCCACTCGTTGGTGCGGATCGCGTGGATGCAGCGCAGGATTTGCGCGATGCCTTGAATGAAGAGGAGGAGGCCGGCAGCGACCATCACGGTTTTGAACTGGAAGATCGGAATGCCGGCGGGGCTGTTGATCGAGACTTCCGAATAGCCCCAGCTGCGCGAGGCATATTTCCAGCCCGACAGGACCAATGCGATCACGCCGGGGAAGAAGAAGAAGATGTAGAGGACCAGATCGACCTTGGCCTGCGTCTTGGGCTGCCAGAGGCGATAAAGGAAGTCGCCGCGAACGTGGCCGCCCCGCGAAAGCGTATAGGCACCGCCCATCATGAAGAGCGTGCCATACATGATGAACGAGACATCCAGCGCCCATGCCGTGGGATTGTTGAGAACATAGCGGACAAAGACTTCATAGCCAGTGCCGACCGCCATCAGGACGATCAGCCATGCGAAGGCTTTTCCGAACCAAGCCGACAAGGTGTCGGCGAACCGGATGTAACCAATCATGTGTCAGATTTCCGAGGTTAGTTTGCGAGAAGGCCCCGGCAAGTTTCCTTGCCGGGACCCGTAACTGCCGTCCGTGAGTGATTAGAGCGCCAGTTTGCCGGGGAAGAAGTGATCGTAGGCCAGACCATAGTCGGGCGCGTTCATCAGTTCGTAGTAGGCAACCTGCTCGGCCCAGGCCTTCTGGCTGTCGACGATGCGGGCGAACATCGGGTCGGTGAGGAGATCCGGGAGGATCGCCGACCAGGCGTTGAGCTGTGCATCGAGGATGTCCTTCGAGGTCCGGCGAACGGTAACGCCAGCTTCTTCCTGAAGCCACTTGAGGTCGGCCGAGTAGCGGCGCATGGCTTTGTTCGAGTTGGCCGTTGCAGACGCTTCGACCGAGTACTTCAGGATGGCCTGAAGATCGGGGTCCATGTCTTCGTAGGTGTCCTTGTTGAAGAGGAACTCGAACTGCTCGGCGGCCTGGTGATAGGACGAGAGATAGTAGTTCTTCGCCACGTCCTGCGCACCGAAGTCTTTGTCCGACGACGGGTTGTTAAACTCGAACGCGTCGATCACGCCGCGCTCCATGGCGGGGACGATCTCGCCACCGGCAAGCTGAGCAACCGACATGCCCATCGACTGCAGAAGGTCAGCAGCCAGACCGACGGTGCGGTACTTGAAGCCGTTGAGTTCAGCAGCGGTGTTCACCTCTTCCTTGAACCAGCCGAAGGGCTGAGCGGGCATCGGGAAGCCGAGCATGCCAACCACGTTCAGACCAAGCTGGTCTTGGGTCAGTTCACGATAGAGCTCGGCACCGCCGCCCTCGTAGAACCAGCCAAGCATGGCCGGCGAAGAGGCGCCGAAGACAGGGCCCGTTCCGAAGAGCGAGGCGGCCTTCGATTTGCCGTACCAATAGGCGGTCACGGTGTGCGCCGCATCGAGAACGCCGTCGTGCACAGCGTCCATCACCTGGAACGCGGCGACGACAGCACCGGCGGGCAGAAGGTCGATCTTGAGGCGACCACCCGACATTTGCTCAACGCGGTCAGCGTAGTCCTGAGCAAATTCCTGCCAGATGTTCGAAGCGCCCCAGGACGTCTGCATCTTCAGGACAAGCGGAGCCTGGGCAAGAACGGCGGGCGCAGCAAGCGCACCAGCGGTCGCACCACCAGCGAGAGCCGACTTCTTAAGGAAAGAGCGGCGATTGAGTTTCTGTTCAGTCATGTATTTCCTCCCATGAGATGGCCGAGGGACTCGGCTGAGAACCGCCTGGTCAGACAAGTTTGCTGACCACTTCCCTGCGGCTCACATTTGGCACGATAGGTTGCGGGACGTGGAAATCAAATGGAAATCAAGGTGTTGCTGCCACTCACGGACTACCGGTGCGCCTAATTACTTAATAACAATCGCAAAAATTGGTCAAGAAACCTATCCACATGGGCCGAAATGTCGCGGTTGCTGACCCTTTCCGGGGCCTCGCGGGGGGCTCAGGGCAGCCAAGCAGCCTCTCGGCCCTGTCACTCTGGCCACGGTGATTCGAAAATATTAACGGTCTGGCGAAATTTTCTTACGCTTCACGACCCAGTGTCGCCGGCGGGCAGTCGTCCGACCTTCACCCCCAATCGAGAAACAATCGTCACATTTTACGAAAATTGGACATAATTTCGTCTTGGTCAATGTCAGAAACCGACAAGTTGCTGCCCTGATATATCCACAATCGCTTGCAAATAATTAATGAAACACGACTCGCTCCTGGGTCATTTCGCCAAGTGTAACTGGGCGCTCTGTTGTCGTTGACACAGAACCGCCCGTTGAAGACAGGACGTACCGATGAAGATACTTGCGGTAGACGACGACTGGATGATCCTCGAACTGCTTGAGCAGGCGATGTCGGTCTCGGGCCAGCACGAGCTCACAACGGTTACATCGGGGGAAAAGGCGATCCAGCTTCTCGAGCGCGGCGAACAGAGGTTCGACTGCTTCCTTCTGGACATTCAGATGCCGAATATTGACGGGGTCGAGCTTTGCCGGGTCATCCGCGAGATGCCCATGTACAAGCGCGCGCCGATCCTGATGGCGACCGCCATGTCGCAGAAAGCCTATATCGACCGCGCCTTCGCCGCCGGCGCTTCGGACTATGTAACCAAGCCTTTCGATTTTGAAGAGCTCGAGACGCGGCTAACGACGGCTGCCCGCATGGAGCGCCACCGCGCGCGCGGCACGACCAGCAACAACACTGTGGTCGCCTTCAAGGAAATTCTCAACCGTGCGCTCCGTCATAGCCTGAGCGAGCCTTTTGAGATTCAGGGCGTCAAACGCGCCGTGGGCTTTATGTCTTTCGAGAACTACGTTCTCACTCTGCCGATTGCCAACCTGTTCACCGCCTCGGTTTTTGCGGTCAAGATCTTGAAGATCAAAGACATCTATAAAGAGCTCAAGCCGATCGAGTTTCACGAAATGATTACTGATGTCGCCAAGGCGATCTCGACGGCAACGGAAGAAGCAGGGAGCATCTTCAGCTATCGTGGCAACGGAATGTTCATGTGCTTTGTCGCGTCAAGCAAAGGTGTCGAATTCGATAAAATCGAAGACGCGGTGCAGCGCGAGATTGCATCGCTCCGTCTTGCGCGTTCGGTTTCCTCAGGCACGGCAAAGAACCTGAACGTGGCGGTCGGCGAACCGGCCGCCATGCGGATCTTCAGCCGGGCCACGCCGCTGAAGAAGGCGACCAGCTACGTCGAGAAGCGCAGCAAGGAACTGGACGACCTTGGCATCGCGATCGCCAAAGCGTCTGAGCCTTTGGAGAACATGGATGAGGATCTGTCGGCGCGCCGTCAGACCTACGAAACGATTCTGCAGGACTTCCTTGGCGAAGGCTCGACCGACCTGCGATCGCGCGTCGCTCACTAAGACTTCCGCCCGCCCCCGTCAGGAGGCGAAGCGGACTTCGTGCTCGCTCGGCTTTCTGTTCTCAAGCTCAGGCGTCACTGAAGGCGTATTCACTACGGCCGTTCTCTTTGCGCCGCCAACGATCTTCGGCTTGGCTTTGCCCGAAGTTGTCTCAGGTTGGCGGTAGGAATCTAGGTGCATGAGCGCAACCTGGGTCTTCCAACCATCCAGATCCAACACTGGCCCTGCCGGCTCGGCCTTGAGGCCCAAGCGGCCAATCCACCTTGACCAGACGGCGGGAACAAGCCCGATCACCCGTTTGGCGCCAAGCTCAATCGCCGCATCGATCAATCCCTGCATCATCAACGCCTGGACCCTTGTGCGATCCTTCGCCGGGACGGCATTGGTCACAAAGACCCGCGACGATTCCCAGACATCAGGATCGACAGGAGCCTCGAAGCTCAAAAGATCCGAGGGAATCGTATCGAGAAGCCCTTTCTGGGCATCCCGGATCATATAGGAATACATCCCGCATTTGGCGGTCGTTGCCGTCAGGCGAACACCGGCCAAGACCTCGTCGCCTTCGTGCACGGCAATCCACCGGCTCGCGGGCGTATCATATTGATCGTACTCCAAGCCTTCGGCCTGCGGCAGATCCCAGCTGTTCTTAACGATGAACGACTCGCGACGCGCACGAAGCAGATTGACCAAAAGCTGGCCATGCTCGTGCATATTGAAGAACGAGAGTGTCGTCGTCTGCATATTCCCTCCGACGGGCTCGAGTTTCTCTGCAACCATACTTGCGCTACCCACATTCGTTTGCGGCCAACGACATGGTTGGCCACCCAAGAACAGAGGAGGCAGACTCGCACCAAACCGGCTGCCGATACGTCCCAGCCTGAGCGCAAACGCCATCGCGTTTGTCTCATGCCCGGATCCGCATCTACCGCCGCGGAGCAGTTCGGGTTTGTGAGCGTGCTTGCCTCAATATTCTTATTGAGATCACACTGCCTTAGTTTTGCCGTTTTTTCTACAATTTTATCCACAGTTTCGGCCTGTTAGGACATTTTGTAGCGCCCAGAACACGACAGAATTCTCGGATAGACCGCTCTGTATTGCGCACACAACAATATGTAGCTGTTGAAGAAAGTTGGGCCACAATCGCTGAAATGATTGGTTTTCCTTAACGTCATAGCTGAATTAGCTGTGGATTGATTCGCCTATGGTGGAATCAATCTTGCCTGCAGTTCACAAAATTGCCTCAGATTCATCGAAGAACGACCATCCCTGCTCGCTATCGTGATCGTGCCAGTTGAAGTCGGATTCTTTTCGAAGCCGGGTTTGACAGGCGAGAATCGCCAAAACGAGTTTCAGGATGACCAACTATTTTGCATCTTTCCGGATTGTCGGCGAAGTCGTCGAAATGTTGCTGTGTGAGACCTCCGAACCACGGCTCTTGATCGACATCGCCGCCGAAGCCCCAAAAACAGAGGGGGACGCTCCGGCTTTTGTCTGGAAGTCCACCTTCTCTATTCTTGATCCCGAGCTGATCAGGGATTTTCGCGAAAAGGTTGGGCCGGGAGACGTCATTTCGGCCGAGGGGCGCTTTTGGCAGGAATCATATGTCCCGCAGGGCGGGCAACACGTCGACACGACATTCCTGCTGCAATCCTTCACCGTGGAGCGAAAATGCACTGTCCCGACGCTTAGTTTCAATCCGTTTCGGGATCTGCAGCCCGGGCGAGTTGTGAACTAGATGCCTCGGTCCATTCAGCCTGAGTTTCCGGTGCATGACATTAACTGCGCCAGAGGGACTGCACTCAAGGCGGTCTGCCCTTCGGGCAAACATTCTATAAGCTTGATTGGTTTTTGATATGGTAGACCACCCGATCACCGACGTCTCGTTTTTGCGGAGCGGTTTTCTGCCGTGGCTTAAACATAGGATTTCTACCCTGTTGAATCCCCAACCCAAAAGCCACGCGACCGATCTTGCACAGGCCATGCGCCTGACGCGGCAGCTTCGCGATTTCGTCAATGGCAGCCGCTCACTTTTCTGGACTCGCCAGGCGATGTATTTTGGGTCGAGCCTCTTGGCCGCCTATTACTACGATCCGACCATAGCCCTCTTCTGTTTCTCTTTCTGTCAGCTGACCGAAGCATTTGATAATATGGTTTCAGCGCGCGTCATGAACTGGGGCGGCGGAAGCCTGGCCCAAGCGCGCCTCTTCCATAAGTCGCTTTTGCTCACCTCAACGCTTAGCGCGTTCTCCGTCGCGCTTTTCACCCTGCTTGTGGCAAGTTTCGAAGCCCCTGGCGCGCATTTTACGCCGATCTTCTTTCTCTTCGCAGCTGGCCTGTTCGCAGCGGTGAACAACCATCAGCTGCCGTCGGTTCTGCTGGTTCGTCTCATCGTATATGGTGGGGTCTTTCTCTATATCCCTGTGATCGAGCTGATCCAGCTCAGTCCACCACTGGAATCCCTTCTCTGGGCGCAATTTGCGACGGTTGTCTTTGTTCTATTCTTCGTCATTCAGTGCTCGATCATCTTTCTCAAGCTATATCGCGAGGGGCTTGACCAGATGGACGAGCTTCGCCTCGAACGCGACCGCGCCCGCTCCGCACTTGAAACCAAGTCTCAGTTTGTCTCGGTCGTGAGCCACGAGCTTCGCACGCCGCTGCATTCGATCATGGGTTCCCTGAGCCTTCTTAGCAGCGGTGCCCTTTCGACAGCCCCTGAACGCGAGGCGAAAGTTCTCAATATCGCGCACCGCAATAGCCAGCGCCTGTCAAAGCTCATCAACGATCTGCTTGACCTGCAAAAACTTGAATCGGGACAGATGGATTATGAGTTCGGTTCCCACTGTATGAATACGCTTGTCGAAGAAGCGATCGAATCTCTCAATCCTTTGGCCGAGTCTTCCCAAGTGAGGATCGAGAGCACTCTGCCAAGCGCCGAGATCTTTGCACACATCGACCACAGCAAGTTCCTTCAGGTTCTGTGCAACCTTCTGTCCAACGCGATCAAATTCTCGCCCAAAGGCGCCGTGGTCGAGGTGTCGGTGTCACAGGCCGCTGGTTCAGCGCTGGTACGGGTTCGCGACCATGGCATCGGCATCCCACCCAATTCCCGCGACAAGGTCTTTGGCAAGTTCAGCCAGATCGATTCAGCAGATGACCGGAACTACGAGGGCTCTGGCCTTGGTCTTAGCATTGCAGAACAGATCGTCAGCGCACACCAAGGCACAATCGACTATGTCAGTGAGCTGAAGAAGGGGACGACTTTTACGGTCTCGGTGCCTCTGGTGTGAGGGGCTCATTGCATGATGAATGACCGAAGCGCGTCAATCAGATCTTGATTCGCGTATTTCGGTAGGGCTCCGGCCGGCCAAATCCAGTCATTGGCCCTAAAATCATCCAGCCTAGCAGCAAGCAGGCCTTCATTGTCAGCGACCGTTATTCCGGGACGGGACCGGAATCTCTCCGCGGTAGCCAATTGATGTTCATTGCGATGCTCGCCAAGATTGGCAAGCCTGGGCAGGATCAAGATAGGCTTTTGATAGGTCAGTGCGGAAATAATTGAACCCATTCCGGCGTGGCTAATCACCAATCTTGACGCCTTGAGCCGCTCTTCGAAGAAATCGTGCGAAAGCCGTTCCTCGAACGCAAAATGCTTAGGCCGATAGTTTTTTTGTCCTAACCGACCGACTTGGGCAAAGCACACAAAATCATCCCCTTGCCGTGCGCACCATTCGTCGACGGTTTTCACGAGGCGATCAAACGGCAGCTGTGTGCCGACCGTCAGAAAGATCACAGGACAGATCCCCAATAGTCTGGCCGGCCGTCACGCTCTAAGTCTGGCCACTGCGTGAGAAAGACATGCGCGAATTTCGCGGCTTTCTTTCCTGACAATGAGACCTCATCTGCGTTTGCAATGCTATCGATCCAGATTGTTTTGCTCCCGAGCAGGCGCCCGAACATAACAGCAAAATACCCGGCGGCTGCACCGGTCGTGACAACGACATCAGGCCGTTCGCGAAGGACCACAAGCGCGACTTGCGCCGCACTCTTCACCAGCTTGAGTTTCTCCCACCTGTTCGCTTCGGTAACCACATAAAACCGCGCTGAGCCTTCAAGCATGGATTCCACGCTCGGATCGGTCGAAAGGAACGCGACATCACAGCCAAGCCAAGCCGGCCGAAGCCGCAGCAGCTGGATCCAGTGACCGCCAGCGGAGGCGAC
>JAHEBR010000263.1 GCA_024642185.1 Marivivens sp.
CGGATAGGTCACCGCGTTTTCGGCCTCAAGCCGCTCCCAAGTGATGTTGTCGAGCGACTTCATGGTAAGCTTCATCTCGGCAAACACATCCGCCGGACTGGCATAGCGCCAGCCAAGGCCAAGGCGGTTGGCCAGTTCAACCGTGATCGCCCAATCCTCGCGCGCCTCGCCCGGCGGCGTCACCGCGGGGCGGCCCATCTGCACCTGCCGGTTGGTGTTGGTGACCGTGCCCGATTTCTCATAGAAGGCGGCGGCGGGCAGGATCACATCGGCGTAATTCGCGGTTTCGGTGAGGAAAATATCCTGCACGACCAGATGCTGAAGGCTCGCAAGCGCTTCGCGGGCGTGGGTCACGTCGGGGTCGGACATGGCGGGGTTTTCACCGAGGATATACATCCCCCTGATATCGCCGTGATGCACCGCGTCGAGGATTTCGGTCACGGTCAGGCCCTTCTCGGCCGACCAGTCGCCCGAACCCCAGACGGAGGAAAACTTGCCGCGAATATCGTCAGAGGTGACCGTCTGGTAATCGGGCAGGAACATCGGGATAAGCCCTGCGTCCGAGGCGCCCTGAACGTTGTTCTGGCCGCGCAGCGGGTGAAGGCCCGCGCCCGGTTTGCCGACATTGCCGGTCATCAGCGCTAGCGCGATGAGGCAGCGGGAATTGTCGGTGCCGTGAATATGCTGGCTGATGCCCATGCCCCAGAAGATCATCCCCGCCTTGGCACTTGCGAAGTCGCGGGCCACAGCGCGGAGGGTCTCTGCGGGAATACCGCAAATCTCTTCCATCTTCTCGGGGGCAAAGGCCGCAAGATGGGCCTTTTCGGCCTCCCAGTTTTCGGTGAACTTTTCGATATAGGCCTGATCGTAGAGGCCTTCTTCGACGATCACATGCATGATCGCATTCAGCATCGACACATCCGCACCGGGGCGGAATTGCAGCATGTGGGCGGCGTGGCGCTTCATCGCCGTGCCGCGCGGGTCCATGATGATGAGCTTGCCGCCGCGCTTGGTGAACTGTTTGAAATAGGTCGCGGCGACGGGGTGGTTCTCGGTCGGGTTCGCGCCGATCACGATCGCCACATCGGCGTTTTCGATCTCGTTGAAGGTCGCCGTCACGGCGGCCGATCCGACGTTTTCCATCAGCGCCGCCACGGACGAGGCGTGGCAAAGCCGCGTGCAGTGATCGACGTTGTTGTGGCCAAAGCCCTGCCGGATCAGCTTCTGGAAGAGATAGGCCTCTTCGTTCGAACATTTGGCCGAGCCGAAGCCAGCAATCGCCCGCCCGCCCTGCGCCTGCGCCAGCCGCGCCATGCCGCCGGCGGCAAGATCGAGCGCCTCATCCCACGATGCCTCGCGGAAATGGGTGAAGGGATTGGCGGGATCTACGTTAAGGCCCTTGGCTGCGCCTTCCTTGCGGATCAGCGGTTTGGTCAGGCGGTGGGGGTGGTGGATATAGTCAAAGCCAAAGCGGCCCTTGACGCAGAGGCGCCCCTCGTTTGCGGGGCCGTTGATGCCTTCGACGTATTTCACCCGGCCATCCTTGACCTTGAGGCTGACCTGACAGCCAACGCCACAGAAGGGGCAGATGCTAAGGGTCTCGCTGTCGATATCGGCGCGGTCGCCAACCTCGGCGGTATCGAGAACGGTGGCGGGCATCAGCGCGCCGGTCGGGCAGGCCTGCACGCATTCGCCGCAGGCCACGCAGGTGCTCTCGCCCATCGGATCGGCGAAATCGAAGGTGGGATAGGCGTCGTGCCCACGGCCCGCCATGCCGATCACGTCATTGACCTGAACCTCGCGGCAGGCCCGCACGCAAAGGCCGCATTGGATGCAGGCATCGAGGTTGACCCGCATCGCCACATGGCTGTCGTCAAGGAGGGGAATGCGCTCGGGCTCAACGGTGGGAAAGCGGCTTTCGCTCACGCCGTTGGCGGCGGCCATGTCCCACAGGTGGCTCGATTTGTCATGCGCGGCGGCCTGTTCGGGCTGATCGGCCAGAAGAAGCTCCATCACCAGCGCGCGCGACTTCACGGCCCGCTCGCTGCCGGTCTTGACGACCATGCCGTTCGTCGCATTGCGGCAGCACGAGGCCGCCAGCACCCGCTCGCCCTCGACCTCGACCACGCAAGCGCGGCAGTTGCCGTCGGGGGCATAGCCGGTCTGGGGCTTGTGGCACAGGTGCGGAATATCGGTGCCGTGGCGCTTGGCCACCTCCCAGATGGTTTCGCCGGAATTGGCCGAGACTTCGCGGCCATCGAGGGTGAAGGTGATCGGATCGGTCATGGTTACACCTCGTCCCCGAAATGCTTGAGCGTCAGTTTGATCGGGTTGGGCGCGGCTTGGCCGAGGCCGCAGATCGAGGCGTCGGTCATCACGGTGCAGAGATCGCCCAAAAGGTCGGCATCCCATTTCGGCGCCTGCATCAGTTTGACGGCCTTTTCGCAACCCACGCGGCAGGGCGTGCATTGCCCGCAGCTTTCGCTCTCGAAGAAGCGCAGCATATTGAGCGCGGCGGCGCGGATGCTGTCTTTGTGGCCAAGGACGACGACAGCAGCCGAGCCGATGAAGGTGCCGTGCGGCTGGAGCGTGTCGAAATCGAGGGGGATATCGCTCATCGAGGCGGGCAGGAGGCCGGACGAGGGGCCACCCGGCTGATAGGCTTTGAACTCATGCCCCTCGGCCATGCCGCCCGCGGCGGCGATGATATCGGTGATGGTCGAGCCTGCGGGCAGGAGATAGACCCCCGGTTTCGCCACGCGGCCCGAGACGGAATAGCTGCGCAGGCCCTTGCGGCCGTTCTTCTCGGTCGAGCTCAGAATCTCCGGCCCCTCGCGGCAGATGCGGGCGACCCAGTGGAGCGTCTCGACGTTGTGAACGAGCGTCGGGCGATCGAAAATCCCGACCTGCGCCACATAGGGCGGGCGCTGGCGCGGGATGCCGCGCTTGCCTTCGATCGACTCGATCATCGCGCTTTCTTCGCCGCAGATATAGGCGCCCGCGCCGCGGCGCAGATCGATATAGCCGGGGGCGACGAGGC
>JAHEBR010000053.1 GCA_024642185.1 Marivivens sp.
GAGATACGGCGGGGATGCTGCGACAGCATCAGTTCGAGAAGGTCGAAATGGTCTCGATCACCACGCCCGACCAGTCGGAAGCCGAGCATCGCCGGATGACCGACTGCGCCGAGGCGATTCTTGAAAAGCTGGGCCTGCCCTATCGCACGGTCGTTTTGTGCACGGGCGACATGGGCGCGGGCGCGAAGCGGACGCATGACCTCGAGGTCTGGCTGCCGGGCCAGAACACCTATCGCGAGATTTCCTCGGTCTC
This sequence comes from Marivivens sp., assembly GCA_024642185.1. Taxonomy (GTDB): domain Bacteria; phylum Pseudomonadota; class Alphaproteobacteria; order Rhodobacterales; family Rhodobacteraceae; genus RFZI01. Next base: position 254 of record JAHEBR010000053.1, read on the forward strand.
GACCTGCGGCGATTATCAGGCGCGGCGGATGAACGCACGTTTCAAGCCCGCCGCCGGTGGCAAGCCGGAGTTTGTGCATACGCTCAACGGCTCTGGCCTTGCCGTGGGCCGGACGCTGATCGCGGTTCTGGAGAACGGGCAGCAGGCGGATGGCTCGGTCGAGCTGCCGGATGTGTTGCACGCCTATCTTGGCGGCAAGACGCGCATCACTGCCGAGGGCGTGCTGGCGTAGAGGGGATCAGGGGGCGCTGCCCCCCGTCCCTTCGGGCCTCCCCCCGGAGTATTTCGGGCCAAAAGAAATCAGGCGCCTGCGGCCTGCCGGGCATAATCGGCCGCATCGAACCAGCCGCGCGAGGCGATGACCTTGTGGGCGTCGTCGAGATCCCACTCTTCCCAGCCATGGATGACCAATGGATTGCCTGTGCCGGCATCATGGCCGGTGAAGGTCCACAAATAGACAAGGTGATCCCCGGCAGGGCGCACGCCGTCACACGTCAGATCAAGATCGGGAACGTCCCGGTAAAATCCCGCGGCCATCTCGGTGACGCCTGCCTGATCGATCCACGGCGTCCCGCGGTTGATCACGATCTGACTTTTGATCGCGAAAAACGACGCGACGGCCTCGGGCGATTTGCTGTTCCAGGCCGCGGTATAGGCCGCCGCCAATGCGACGGCTTGTTCATGAGAAATCGACATTCTGCCTCCAAATCCTTGATCCAATACCGCAGGATGGGGGAGAAGCAGGCTCCAAGGCAAGCCTTAGCGGCGCGGTTTTCCGAGGTGTTTGTCGAGCGCGGTGGGGCGCTTTTTCTTGCGGTCCTTGAAGGGATTCTTGTCGCCTTGATCGCGCAAGGTCAGGCGGATCGGCGTTCCGGGCATGTCAAAGTCGGCCCGCAAGCCGTTGACAAGGTAGCGGGAATAGCTTTCGGGCATGGCATCTGGATGCGAGGTCATGACAACGAAGGCGGGGGGCCGCGTTTTCACCTGAGTGATATAGCGCATCTTGATCCGGCGGCCTTGTGGCGCGGGTGGCGGGTGCTGTTCGAGCATGCCGATGAGCCAGCGGTTCAGCGCCGCGGTGCTGACGCGGCGGTTCCAGACGTCATGGGCCTTGAGGATCGCGGCGTGCAGGCGGTCGAGGCCGCGGCCGGTTTTGGACGAGACCGTGACCATCGGCGCGCCGCGCAGCTGCGGCAGGAGGCGTTCGAATTTCTCGCGCAGGTCTTTGAGTTTTTCCTGCTTCTCGTCCTCGAGATCCCATTTGTTGACGGCGATCACCACGGCCCGCCCCTCGCGCTCGGCCAGATCGGCGATGCGCAGGTCTTGCTGTTCGAAGGGGATCTCGACGTCGAGCAGAACCACCACGACCTCGGCAAACCGGATCGCCCGCAGGCCGTCGGAGACCGAGAGCTTTTCCAGCTTTTCGTGGATCTTGCCCTTGCGGCGCATTCCGGCGGTATCGAAGATCCGCATCGGCACGCCGTCCCAGTCGGTCTGGACCGAGATCGCGTCGCGGGTGATGCCGGCCTCGGGGCCGGTCAGCAGGCGCTCTTCGCCGATGATCTTGTTGATGAGCGTCGATTTGCCGGCGTTGGGGCGGCCGACCACGCAGATCTGCAAGGGCTTTTCGCGGGTTGGGACGCGCGGGCCGTCTTCATCCTCTTCGCCGATCTCGACATCCGTTTCGGGCGCGTCGGCGGCGGCGCGTTCCTCGAAGAGGTCGGCGAGCGGCAGGAGGACGTGATAAAGCTCGTCCATCCCTTCCCCATGTTCGGCGGAAAGGCGCAGCGGCTCGCCAAGGCCGAGGCTATAGGCCTCGAGAAGGCCCGCTTCGCCTGCTCTGCCCTCGGCCTTGTTGGCGGCAAGGATCACATGGGCGTTCTTCTTGCGCAGGATCTCGGCAAAGACCTGATCGGAAGGGGTGATGCCCACCCGGGCGTCGATGAGGAAGAGGCAGACATCGGCCATCTCGACCGCGCGTTCGGTGAGGCGGCGCATCCGGCCTTGCAGGCTGTCGTCGGTGGCCTCTTCAAGGCCCGCGCTGTCGATCACGGTAAAACGCAGGTTGCCGAGCCGTGCTTCGCCTTCGCGCAGATCGCGGGTGACACCGGGCTGGTCATCGACCAGCGCGAGCTTCTTGCCCACGAGGCGGTTGAACAGCGTCGATTTGCCCACGTTGGGGCGTCCGACAATGGCAAGCGTAAAGGTCATCTCAGGGTTTCCGTCAGGTCAGAGACGGCGCGATACACCATTCCGCCGTCAACGGAAAGCCAGCAGTTGGCCTTTCGCCGAGACGACATAGAGCACACCGCCCGCCACGACCGGGTTCGAAGCCGCACCGCCGGGCAATTCGATCGTGCGCAGGAGCGCGCCGGAGACCGGATCGAACTCGCGCAATGTCTCGTCCGAAGAGGCGACGATCAGCCGGCCACCGGCGAGGATCGGGCCATAGAGGGCGTGGATATCGCGCTGGCGCTTGGGCCGGTCGGAGACAAAACGCGGCAGGTCCACGCGCCAGATCACCTCGCCCGAGGCGGCATCTGCGCGGATGAGTTCGTTGAGATCGTTCAAAAGGAAGATCGAGCCGCCAGCCGGGACGACGGGGCCGGTGGCGCCATCGTCGAGGGTCCAGAGCCGCTCGCCGGTTGCCAGATCGAGCGCCACGGTGCGGCCCGAGACGTTGCCGACATAGACGCGATTGCCGTCGATCACCGGATCGGCCGAGATATCCGACACACTCGCCGCCACATGGCCAAGACGCTGGCCGGTGATGACGGTCGACCAGCGGGTCAGGCCGCCGCGCGGGAAGGCGGCGACGACCTCACCCGAGGGGAAGGGGAAGATCGCAAGTTCGTTGCCGATGGCCGGCCCTGCGCCGCCGCCGAAGTTCGAGGTCGGCGCGGTGCCATCCGCCGTCCAGGCGATGCGGCCGGTTTCCACGTCGAGCGCCCAGGCGCGGCTGTCGCGGGCGACGATATAGACGAGCTTGCCCGCCACGGTCGGCGCGGCGGTGCCGGGGGCGTCAAGGTCCTGGCTCCAGAGCTTGGTGCCGGTGGCCGCATCAAGGGCCGTCAGGCGGCCATAGCCGGTGCCGACGAAGAGCCGCCCGCCGCTGATGGCGAGGCTGCCGCCCGAGGCGGAGCTGGCGTTATCTGTGCGGGGTGCAAGGTCGCGGGTCCAGAGGATCGCGCCGGCCGTCGAGACCGCGCTCACACGGGCATAGGCGTCGACGGTGTAGATCACGCCACCGGACACAACCGGATCGGCGGTGATCCGCGCGCCCTTGTCGTTGCCTTCACCGATATCGACCGCAAATTGGAGGGCCAGCGCCTCACCAACCGAAGGATGCGAGATTCGGTGCGCCGGACCGCCGCCGCGATGGGTCCATTCGGTGTTGAGCGTCGCCGGGCTTAGGCGGATCGGCAGGGCTTGGTTGACTTCGACCTTCGGGGCGCCGGCAAACCCATCACGGATATCAATACGCTGCCCTTGCAGGATGGCTTCGTTGTCTGAACACGCAACCAAAAGGGACAAGCCCAGCGCCGCTCCGATGATGCCCCCTGCTCTCACGCTGCGCCCCTTTCTTGAGTTATTGGCCAGCGAGGACGTTGCCCGACACGACCGCCGGAACCTTGCCCCCCAAGGCCACAATCAGGCTAGACGCGCGATCACGCAAGCCCCGCGTGACACCGGCATCCTCCAGGATCACCGTAAGACCGGCCAAAGCCGCATCAATCTCGCCAAGCTCGATGTCTGCCAGTGCCGTCTGTTCCAAGGCAAGCAGGCGAAGCGCGCCACCGGGTGCGGCCAGAGGTGCAAGGGCGATCTTGCGGTCCTCTGGGCTCATCACATCGTGACGCAGTAGAATCGCCTTGAAAGCCGCGATATCGCGATAGACCTGGGCTACCGTCATATCCGCAGCCAGGCTGTCAAGCGCGGTGGCCGAAGCCTCTAGATCACCGGAGAGCTGCAATTCGGACGATGCAATGAAGGCTGCAATCACAGAGGCAGGAAGCGCGGCAAGCGCCTCGCTCCGCTGATCGCTACCATCGAATTCAAGCGCGGCGAGGATGCCGTCGCCCGCTGCCTGCGCAGCGGCCGTGTCCTTGGCGCGATTGTATTCGGTCCAAGCGGCACCACCGACCAGCAAAATCACCAAAAGGACCGCGATCCAGCCATAGCGCTTCATCATCGCGAAAAGTTGGTCGCGGCGGACTTCTTCGCTCACCTCGTCGATAAAGCTTTCCGGATTGCTCACGCTCTGTCCTCCGAGATCCTGTGACTTCGTGTTGCCTCGTCATATCGCGAAGCCCGCGCAATTGCCAAGACCTGCCCGACATTCCCGGTTCTTGGCAGATTATTCTGATCTGAGATGAAATGGCCCTCGTATTGTCCTAAAAATGGCTTGCCTTTGGAGTCAGAGTCACTAACTCGACAGACAAGATTGCACCGCAAGAGGAACGGTATGAAATTTGCGCCCGTGTTCACCGCGGTTTTGGTGACTGTGTTTTTGTATTTTCTGGTGGTTGACCGGGACAGGCTCCTCGAATTTGCGGGCGTTGCCTCAGGCGGCGACAGCGCCGGGGCGTCCGTGTCTGCCTCGGTTCAGGATCCGAACTCTCCGCTCATCAAGGTCGTCGTGACCCGTTCAGAGGCGCGTATTCTCGACAACGCCGTAATCCTGCGCGGCGAGACCGAAGCCGCCCGTCAGGTGGATGTGCGCGCCGAAACGTCGGGCCTCGTGATTTCCGAGCCGCTCCGCAAAGGCGCGTCTGTCGCCGAAGGCGATCTTCTGTGCGAACTCGATCCCGGCACGCGTCAGGCGGGCCTTGACGAAGCCAAAGCCCGCTTGGCGGAGGCGATTTCCCGAATGCCCGAAGCCGAAGCGCGCGGCCCCGAGGCCGAAGCCCGGATCGCCGAAGCAATTTCGCGCGTGGCCGAGGCCGAAGCACGGCTGATCGAAGCCACCGCCCGCCTCAACGAGGCCGAACTCAATGAAAACGCGGCCAGCAAACTTTCTGAAGGCGGCTTTGCCTCCGATAGCCGGGTTGCCAATGCCGAAGCCACACTGGAATCCGCGCGGGCGGGCGTAACGTCGGCTCGGGCCGCCGTGAACGGCGCACGGGCTGGTGTGGTCGGCGCCGAAGCAGGCCTGCAATCGGCAGCCTCCGCTGTTGAAAGCGTCCGTGCTGCCATTGCCGGCGCCGAAGCCGCCGTTGCCGCGGCCGAGCGCGAACTGTCAAAGCTGCGCATCACCGCGCCTTTCGGCGGCCTGTTGGAAACCGATGCCGCCGAGATCGGTGCGCTCCTTCAGCCGGGCGGTTCTTGCGCGACTGTGATCCAGCTCGACCCAATCAAGCTCGTCGGCTTCGTTCCGGAAATTGACGTGGCCAAGATCGAAGAAGGCGCCCGCGCCGGAGCCCGGCTTTCCTCGGGTCAGACCATCACCGGCACCGTGAGCTTCATTGCCCGCTCTGCCGATCCGATGACCCGCACCTTCCGCGTCGAGGTTGAAGTGCCAAATACCGATCTCGCGATCCGCGATGGCCAGACCGTCGAGATCATGGTCGCGGCCGAGGGGCGGCCCGCGCATCTTCTGCCGCAATCGGCCCTGACGCTTGATGATGATGGGCGGATCGGTGTCCGCCTGCTGGCGGATGGCAATGTCGTTGCCTTCGCGCCGGTCGAAATCCTGCGCGATACCATCGATGGCGTTTGGCTATTCGGCCTCGAGGATACGGTCGAGGTGATCACCGTCGGGCAAGAATATGTGGTCGATGGCGTGACCGTCGACCCGACATTCCGCGAGGCCAACGGATGATCGGCATCGTCGACTGGGCAGCTTCACGGGCCCGCATGGTCCTTGCCTTCATCTTCCTGTCGATTCTGGCCGGGGGATACGCCTATGTCGGTCTGCCGAAAGAGGGCGAGCCGGATATCGAGATCCCCGCCATCTTTGTGTCGGTCCCCTTCCCGGGCATCTCTGCGGCGGATGCTGAGAAGCTCCTCGTCAAACCGATGGAAACCCAACTGGCCACCCTAGACGGGCTCGACACCATGTCAGGCACGGCGTCGGAAGGCTATGCAGGCGTCAGCCTCCTGTTCGACTACGGCTGGGACAAAACCCGCGTCATGGCCGATGTGCGCGATGCGATGAACACGGCCGAGGCGCAGTTTCCCCAAGGCGCCGACAAGTATTCGATCAACGAGATCAATTTTTCCGAATTCCCGGTTATCGTCATCAACCTGACCGGCCAGGTACCCGAACGCACCCTGATCCGCGTCGCCAAAGAGCTTCAGGATAAGATCGAGAGCCTAGATTCGGTTCTTAACGCCCAGCTGACCGGCCAACGCGACGAGATGCTTCTGGTCGAAATCGACCCGCTGCGTCTTGAGGCCTACAACGTGACGGCGGGCGAACTCATCAACGTGGTAAGCCAGAACAACCTTCTGATTGCCGCCGGCGAAATCGACACCGCGCAAGGCACTTTCGCGGTCAAGATCCCCTCGTCTTTCGATGAGGCGCAAGACGTCTACTCCCTGCCGGTAAAGACCAACGGCGATCGGGTGGTGACACTGGGCGATCTCGCGACGATCCGTCTGACTTTTGAAGAAAAAACCTCGACCGCCCGCTATAACGGCACCAATACGGTGGCGCTTCAGGTGGTCAAGAAGCGTGGCTTCAATCTGATCGATACCGCCGCCCAGATCCGCGATACCGTGACTGCCGCCGAGGCAAGCTGGCCCGAGAACCTCAAGATCGCCGTCGAAGTGGGCACTTCGAACGACCAGAGCCGCAACGTGGCCTCGATGGTGAGCCAGCTTGAAGGCTCGGTCCTGACCGCCATTGCGCTTGTGATGATTGTCGTTCTGGCCTCGCTTGGCGCGCGCTCGGCGCTCCTTGTTGGCTTTGCCATTCCGACCTCGTTCCTTCTGACTTTTGCCCTCCTTGCGATTATGGAGGTGACGATCTCCAATATCGTCATGTTCGGCCTGATCCTGGCGGTGGGGATGCTCGTCGATGGCGCCATTGTCGTCGTCGAATATGCCGACAAGCGGATTCAGGAAGGCTCGGGCCCGATGCACGCCTATGTCGAGGCGGCCAAGCGGATGTTCTGGCCCATTGTCTCGTCGACCGCGACGACGCTTTGCGCCTTCCTGCCCATGCTGTTCTGGCCCGGTGTGGCCGGTCAGTTCATGGGGATGTTGCCCGTGACGCTGATCTTCGTCCTGACCGCATCGCTCGTCGTGGCGCTGATCTACCTGCCCGTGATGGGTGGCGTCTCGGGCCGCATGACCCGCTCGTTCAACCGCGCCTCCGACAGGCTTCGTCGCCGCTTGCCGCTCTATGCGCGCGCTGTCCTGATCGTTCCGGCGATCTTGATCACCTATACCGGCGCGATGCTGACGCTGAACCCCGCCTACCTGACTGGCGCGGCGACCCAGACCGACGGGCTCGTGGCCTCGCTGCCCGGTCTCGTCGTTTTCATCCTCGGTGCAATCGGCCTGACCATCGCCATGGGTGCGGCCAAGACCGAACGTCCGGCCACCAGGATCAACGCGGGCTACCGCCGGTCGCCCTTTGGCTGGGTGATCCATGCGATCGCCGGAAACCCGGTGATGCCGCTTGTGTCGATCGGCGCGGTCGGCGCGCTCGTGGCGATGATCTTCATGTATTATGCCGATCACAACAAGGGCACCGAGTTCTTCACGATGACGGAGCCTGAGCAGGCGATCGTCTATGTGCAGGCGCGGGGCAACCTCAGCCTTGAAGAGAAGGATGCCCTCGTCCGCGAGGCCGAGCAGGCGACCCTTGGTGTCGCCGGCATCAAATCGGTCTTTTCCTTCGCCGGCGCGGGCGGGCTGAACCAGAATACCGCCGGCGCGAGCGGGCCGGGCGACACGATCGGCCAGATCCAGCTCGAGCTGGTGCCATGGGAAGACAGGGCTGCCTTTGCCCGCGACAACCGCCTCGATATCGCGAGCCTTGGCGGCAACGCAGTTATGGCCGCCCTACAGGAAAAGCTGGACGAGATCCCCGGGATCAAGACCCAGACCCTAAGCCTTGCCATGGGTCCCGGCGCCACCAAGCCGATCCACCTGCGCCTCAAGGGCGATGATTTCGACCTTTTGCGCCAGACGATTGCCGACATTCGCGGCCAGATCGAAACGATGGACGGGATCATCCTTGTTGAAGACACCCTGCCACTCCCCGGCATCGACTGGCAGCTGACCGTCGATGTGGCCAAAGCGGGCCGGTTTGGCGCGGATGTGGCCTCGGTCGGCTCGATGGTCCAGCTTGTGACGCGGGGTGTCATGCTCGACACGATGCGCGTGGACAGCTCCGAAGAAGAGATCGAGATCCGCGTGCGCCTTCCCGAAAAGGACCGCGTCCTCTCAACCTTCGACAGCCTCAAGGTGCGCACCCCCTCGGGCATGGTGCCCCTGTCGAATTTTGTTACGCGCAAGCCCGTGCCGCAGCTGGCACAGATCAGCCGCGTCGACCAGACCCGCTATTTCGACATTCTGGCTGCCGCGGCGACAGGCCTTGTAAAACTGACCGACACCCAAACCGGAGCGGTCCGTATACTGACCGATGCAGACCTTGCCGCCGACAGCGATCTGACCGCCGCCATCGAAAATGGCCGGATGACGAGCCAGATCGTCAACGCCAACGAACGCATCGAGCACATCACCGAATGGCTCGACACCCCGGGCGCCCTGCCCGCAGGGATCACCTATTCCTGGCAAGGCGATTTCGCCGATCAGGCCGAATCCATCGCCTTTCTTCAGGTGGCCTTTGCCGGCGCGCTGGGGCTGATGTTCATCATCCTCCTCGCGCAGTTCAACTCGTTCTACAACTCGGTCCTTGTGCTCCTCGCCGTGATCCTGTCGACCGCGGGCGTCCTTGTGGGCATGATCGTCATGGACCAGAGCTTCTCGATCATCATGACCGGGACCGGGATCGTGGCACTTGCCGGGATCGTGGTGAACAACAACATCGTCCTGATCGACACCTATCAGGAATACCGCCAATACATGCCGCGCACCGAGGCGATTACCCGCACCGCCGAGGACCGCATCCGCCCTGTCCTTCTGACCACGATCACCACGATGGCGGGCCTTGCGCCGATGATGTTCGGCCTGAGCCTCGATTTCATCAACGGCGGCTATTCGGTCGACAGCCCGACCGCGCTGTGGTGGAAACAGCTCGCCACGGCGGTGGTCTTCGGCCTCGGCATCGCCACCTTCCTCACGCTGATCTTCACGCCCTCGATGCTGGCCGTCCGGGTCTGGGTCACGACCTATGCCCGCTGGATCGCCCAGCTTCTGGCCAAGGCCTCGATGGGCCGGTCAAGCCGCGCCGCCCGCGACTGGGCGCTGGCACGCGAGGCCAAGCGGGTGAAATCGCCGGAGATCGTCTGGTCGGATCTGATCGAGCCTGCGCCGCGCGCAAGGCATTCGACGCTCAAAGCCGCGGAATAGTTATTTGCCCTCGGGCCTGAGCAAAGCCGAGGTTTGACGCTCGACCAATGCAAAGCCGAGGCGGCGATAGAGCCGCCCGGCATCTCCATCGGCCTCGGCCACGATCACCGGCTGGGCTTCGGGCGCACGCGCTGCGAGCCAGTTGAGTGCATAGACCACCAAAGCCGAACAAAGGCCACGGCGCCGATAGGCGGCGGCTGTCTCGACCGACTGGAAGCGGGCGATCCGACCATCGGTGAAAAGGCCCAGATCGGCGGTCAGCGTTTCGCCCTCGAACGCGCCGAACCACGCCCCCTCGCCCGCCGCAGTAGCTTTGCGCCACCCTTCACAGCGGCCACGGATAAAGGCGCGATAGCCCTCGTCCGCATAGCCGTCCTCGACGCCTATCTCGACCTTGAGGTCGGCGACCTTGGCCCAGTCGCTGTCGCTCTCAACCTTACGCAGCCCGAAGCCGTCGGGCGGCAGAGCCTGCGCAGGCCGGGCCTCAAGGGAGAGAACATCATCCTGTTCGATGATGAAGCCACGCTCCGCGAGGTCGTCGAGGTCGTCGGCAAGGCTCCGCTCCGGCGCATCCCACGATAGGGTGACGTGTTCGGCCTGCGGAAAAGCCAAGCGGAAGGCGGCAATCGCCCCTTCAGGCGACGGCGGATCGCCCTTCAGGATGAGCTGGTTGCCGAACCAGAAATCCGGCTCGTCCGGCGTTCTGAGCACCCAACCCAACTCGTGCGGATCAAGCCGCGCGCGGCCCCCGAGCACCAGAATGTCGGTCGCAAGGCCGAGCGATTTCGGCCCGCCCCTCACGCCGCTTCTTCCTCGTCCGCCGCCTGACGCTGCCAAAGCTGGGCATAGCGGCCGTTCTCAGCGAGGAGCGCGTCATGCTCGCCCTTTTCAACAATCTTGCCGTTCTCCAGAACGATGATCTGGTCGGCATCGGCGATGGTCGAGAGCCGGTGGGCGATGGTGATCACAGTCCGCCCCTTGCCCATCGCTTTCAGCTCGGCCTGAATCTCGCGCTCGGTATCGGTGTCGAGGGCGCTCGTCGCCTCATCCAGAAGAAGGATCGGCGGGTTCTTCAAAAGCGTGCGGGCGATGCCCACCCGCTGCTTCTCGCCGCCCGAGAGCTTGAGCCCCCGTTCCCCCACCGCCGTGTCATAGCCCTTGGGGAGCGTCATGACGAACTCGTGTATCTTGGCGGCCTTGGCGGCGGCGATGATCTCGGCTTCCGAGGCATCGGGCCGACCATAGGCTATGTTGTAATAGATCGTGTCGTTGAAAAGGACGGTATCCTGCGGCACCACGCCGATCTGCTGGTGCAGGCTTTCCTGCGTCACGTCGCGCACATCCTGCCCGTCGATCTTCAACGCCCCGCCGCTCACATCGTAGAACCGGAACAGCAGGCGGCCGATGGTCGACTTTCCCGAACCTGACGAGCCGACGATAGCCACAGTCTGTCCCGCCGGAACCTCGAGGCTGATCCCATTCAGGATCTGCCGCCCGGCCTCATAGCCAAAGTGCACGTCTTCGAGCGCGATGGTCCCGCCAGAGACCACAAGCGCCTTGGCCCCCGG
>JAHEBR010000264.1 GCA_024642185.1 Marivivens sp.
TCGAGGCCATCGGCACCCCAAAGCTTGGGCAGGTCTTCCGGCTCAAAGCCCAGCGCCTTGATCACGAGGTCGGCCTTCTCGACATAGTCCGAACCTTCGATCACTTCGGGGCTCTGGCGGCCCGTGGCATCCGGCGCGCCGAGGCGCATCTTCTGGACCTTCACGCCGCTCACCGGATCGCCGTCGAAACCGACAGGGGCGGAGAGCCAGACAAACTCGACACCCTCTTCCTCGGCATTGGCCACCTCGCGCTGCGAGCCGGGCATATTCGCGCGGTCCCGGCGATAAAGGCATTTGACGCTGGTCGCGCCTTGGCGGATCGCCGTGCGGACACAGTCCATCGCCGTATCGCCGCCGCCGATGACGACAACGCTCTTGCCCTCGGCGTTAAGCTCGCCGCTGTCGTATTCGGCCACATCGTCGCCAAAGCTTTTGCGGTTCGAGGCGGTGAGATAGTCGATCGCGCGAACGATGCCAGCGGCATCGGCACCTTCGCCATCCAGATCGCGGGTCTTGTAGACGCCGGTGGCGATCAGCACGGCATCATGCTTGCCACGGATCGCATCGAACGACAGATCTTCGCCGATCGCGCAGTTGAGCACGAACTCGACGCCGCCTTGGGCAAGCTGATCGACGCGCGCCATGACGGTATCTTTCTCAAGCTTGAAGCCCGGAATGCCATAGGTCAGGAGGCCGCCCGCGCGGTCATACCGGTCATAGACCGTGACCTGAACACCCTCGCGGCGCAGCACATCGGCGGCGGCAAGGCCGGCGGGGCCCGCGCCGATGATGCCAACGCTCTCGGCCCGTTCGGCACGCGGCGTGATCGGCTTGACCCAGCCTTCGGCCCAAGCCGTATCGGTCAGATACCGCTCGACTGCGCCGATGGTCACAGTGCCGTGGCCCGATTGCTCGATCACGCAGTTGCCTTCGCAGAGGCGATCCTGCGGGCAGATGCGGCCGCAAATCTCGGGGAAGGTATTTGTGGCCTGGCTAACCTCATAGGCCTCTTGCAGACGGCCCTCGGCGGTCAGGCGGAGCCAGTCGGGGATGTTGTTGTGCAGCGGGCAGTGCGACTGGCAGTAGGGCACACCGCATTGGCTGCAGCGGCTGGCCTGCTCGGCGGCTTTCTCGCGGGCGTAATCGGCATAGATCTCGTCGAAATCCTTGCGGCGGTCGTCCGCAGTCCGCTTGGCGGGCATATCCCGGTCCACCGTCACAAACTTGAGCATCTTCTGAGTTGCCATCTGCAAGCCTCCGCATTCCTCGGAGCGCCTGAATATGATGCAGCTTGGAAAATGAAAAGTCAGCTTTACTGACCTAAATGCCAGAAAGTATCGTCTCTTTTGTCGAACATAGCGAATTCTAGCTATTTTTAGGTAACGCTTACTTACCTATATGCCAACTACGCGAGCCAAAGCCCCAAAATCGCGGCGCTCCCTACGATGATTCGCCACCAGCCAAACAGCGCATAGCCATTGCGGCTGACGTAGCCGAGGAGCCATTTTACGACCAGCACCGCCGCCACGAAGGCCACCGCAAAGCCCACCGCAATCTCGCCCATGGCGCTGGCATCAAGCACATCGCGGTTCTTGTAGAGATCATAGGCAAAGGCCCCCGCCATCGTCGGCATCGACAGGAAGAACGAAAACTCGGCCGCCGCCCGCTTGGATGCGCCAAGCATCATCGCGCCAACAATGGTCGCGCCCGAGCGGCTCACCCCGGGGATCATGGCAAGGCACTGGATAAAGCCGATGGCGAGCGAGGTCTTGATCGGCAGGCGCATCGCGTCGTCGTGGTGCGGCTCGGGGGCGATACGGTCGACGACCAATAGAACTACGCCGCCGACGATCAGCATCGCGGCGATCAGCATCGGCGTCTCAAAAAGCACATCCTTGATAAAGTCATGCGCCAGAACGCCGATCACGACGGCGGGCGCAAAGGCGATCAGCACCGAGGCGATGAACCGCCGCGCCGCCGGATCAGAGGGCGCATCGCGCAGAACGCCGATCAGTTTGCCGGCATAGATCGACAGGATCGCCAGAACCGCGCCAAGCTGGATCACGACCTCAAAGGTCTTGCCCGCGCTCTCGAAGCCAAGGAAATGGCCCGCCAGCAAGAGATGGCCGGTTGACGAGACAGGAATGAATTCGGTCAGGCCTTCGATCAGCCCGAGAAGGGCGGCGATCAGAGTGCTTTGGTCCATCGTGATCGCCCCTATGTCCGGCTATCAGGCTTTGAGGTTCTTGGCCGAGGCCTTGATCTCGGAATACTGGCCCGAGGGGCGGAAGCGCCAGAGATAGTCGGGCAGCACAGCGCCAAGCGCGCGCGGCTCGATCCCAAGCTCCTTGAAGCCCGGAACACCCTCGTGCGCCACGTTGTCGACCCTGAGATCCTTGATCTGGTCGGCGGTGATCAGCGCGGGAATGATCCCGAGCGTGAGGAAGTTGGCGAAGCCAAGCCCGAAGGCCAGTGCCTTTGCCGCAAACCACGGCAGGTTGACGATCAGACGGCGGCGGCGGATCACGCCGAGCATGACCGCCATCATCTCGCGGAAGGAAAGGACCTCGGGGCCGCCCAGCTCGTAGACACCCGGCTTGGCCTTGCCGAGAATGCCCGCGACCGCAGCCTGCGCCACATCGTCAATATAGACCGGCTGGAATTTGGTGTCGGCGCCGACGATCGGAAGAACCGGCCCACTCCAGATCGCCATGGTGGCGAAGCGGTTGAAGAAATTGTCCTCGATCCCGAAGATCACCGACGGGCGGAGGATCATCGCCTTTGGGAAATGCGCCAGAACACCGGCCTCGCCCGCAGCTTTGGTCCTGCTGTAGTCGCTCTCGGCCCCGGCATCCGCGCCGATCGAGGAAATGTGGACCAGTTGGCCAACACCCTGTTCCGCAGCGATCCGGGCGATACGGGTTGCGCCTTCGGCCTGAACGGCAGCGAAATTGTTGCGTCCGCCCTTGCTGAAGGTGCCCACACAGTTCACCGCCGCGTCTGCCCCCTGCATCGCGGCG
>JAHEBR010000265.1 GCA_024642185.1 Marivivens sp.
ACGCGCTCGATGCGGGGGCCACGCGGATCGAGGTGGTCATTGCCGATGGTGGCAAGACGCTGATCCGGGTGACAGACAACGGCTGCGGCATGGCGCCGGGCGATCTGCCGCTGGCCCTTTCACGCCACGCCACCTCCAAGATCGACGGCTCCGACCTTCTCGATATCCGCTCTTTCGGCTTCCGCGGCGAGGCGCTCCCGTCGCTCGGTGCGGTCGGGCGACTGACCATCACCAGCCGCGCCAAAGGCGAAGAGGCGGCCGTGATCGCGGTCACGGGTGGCCGGATCGAGCCGGTGCGGCCTGCGGCGCTTTCCGGCGGCACGGTGGTCGAGCTGAAAGACCTGTTCTTCGCCACGCCCGCGCGGCTCAAGTTTCTGCGGACGGATCGTGCCGAGGCGCAGGCCGTGGCCGATGTGGTGCGCCGCCTTGCCATGGCCGAGCCGACGGTGGGTTTCGTCTTGCGCGATGCCTCGGGCGGCGCGGCGCGTGACGTGATCCGCCTGAATGCCGAGCAAGGCGATTTCTTCGGCGCGACCGAGGCGCGGCTTGCCGAGGTTCTGGGCCGCGAATTTGCCGACAATGCCGTGGCCGTTGATGCGCTGCGCGAGGGCGTGCGCCTCACAGGCTATGCCGCCCTGCCCACCTATTCGCGCGGCTCGGGGGTGACCCAGTTCCTCTTCGTCAACGGCCGCCCAGTGCGCGACAAGCTTTTGATCGGCGCCCTGCGTGCGGCCTATATGGATGTGCTCAGCCGCGACCGGCATCCCGCCGCCGCGCTCTTCATCACCTGCGATCCGCAGCTTGTCGACGTGAACGTGCACCCCGCAAAATCCGAGGTGCGGTTCCGCGATCCCGCACTGGTGCGCGGCCTGATCGTCTCGGGCCTGCGCCACGCGCTTGCGGGCGCCGGCCACCGCGCCTCGACCACCGTCGGCGCAGCCACGCTCGACGCCCTGCGTCCCGAGCCGCCTTCGGCGCGCATCTACCAGATGGACCGCCCCTCGCAGATGGGCCGCGCGGCCGCCTATCAGGCGCAGACCCCCGGCTTTGCCGAGATGGCGCCCCCCTCGGCGCGGTTCGAGCCAACGCCTGTCGAGCCAGAGGCGAGCGAGGCCCTGCCCCTAGGCGCTGCGCGGGCTCAGGTGCACGAGAACTATATCATCGCCCAAACCGAGACCGGCATCGTCATCGTCGACCAACACGCGGCGCATGAGCGGCTGGTCTATGAGCGGCTGAAGGCGCAATACGCCAAAACGGGCATCGCCTCGCAGGCGCTATTGATCCCCGATATTGTTGAGATGTCGCCTGCCGATGCGGGCCGTCTGCTCGATCTGGCCGATGATCTCGCCCAACTCGGCCTCGTGATCGAGCCTTTCGGCGGTGGTGCCATCGCCGTGCGCGAAACACCGGCGATGCTGGGCGAGGTCGATGCAAAGGGCCTCTTGCAGGACATTCTCGACGAACTGTCCGACCTTGAGGCAAGCGGCAACCTGCGGTCGCGGATCGACGCGATCCTGAGCCGCGTCGCCTGTCATGGCTCGATCCGCTCGGGGCGGCGGATGCGGGCCGAAGAGATGAACGCGCTTTTGCGCGAGATGGAGGCCACGCCGCTTTCGGGCCAGTGCAACCACGGGCGGCCGACCTATGTTGAGCTGAAGCTCTCCGATATCGAAAGGCTGTTTGGGCGGACATGATCCAGATTGGCGAGCAAAGCTATTCCTTCAGCGATCCTTCGGTGATCGTCGCGCTCGTCGGGGCGGGCGGGCTTGTTCTTTTGGTCCTGCTGCTTCTTTCGGTCCTGCGCCGCGCGGGTCGCTCGGCCGATGTTGCCGAAATCCTCGCCCAGCAGATGGGCGGCATGGCGCAACGGGTGCAGGCCCTGTCGGACGGCCAGCATCAGCTTTTCGGCGGCCTGACCTCTGTGTCCGAGGCCCAAGCGCAGCAGCAGGCCAAGACGATCCAGCTTATGGAAAAGCGGCTTCAGGCGGTGACCGAGAGCCTCAATCAAAACCTCACAAGCTCGGCCCGCAACACGGCCCAGTCGCTTGGCGAATTGCAGCAGCGGCTCAAGACCATCGACAAGGCGCAGGAGAATATCACCAAGCTTTCGGGCGATGTTCTGTCGTTGCAGGATATCCTGTCCAACAAGCAAACGCGCGGCGCCTTTGGTGAAATCCAGCTCAATGATATTGTCTCCAAGGCGCTCCCCTCCGACAGCTATTCCTTCCAGCACACGCTTTCCAACGGGCGGCGGGCCGACTGTCTGATCCACCTGCCCAACCCGCCCGGGCCGATCGTGATCGACAGCAAATTCCCGCTGGAACCCTACGAGCGCCTGCGCGCCGCCAAGACGGATGGCGATCTGGCCGCCGCCGCGCGCGAATTGCGGACGGCGGTGAAGACGCACATCAAGGCGATCTCCGAACGCTACATCATCGAAGGCGAAACGGCGGACGGGGCGCTGATGTTCCTGCCGTCCGAGGCCGTCTACGCCGAGCTCCACGCCAATTTCCCCGAGATCGTGCGGGAAGGGTTCACGGCGAGGGTCTGGATCGTCTCGCCCACCACCTGCATGGCGACGCTGAATACCATGCGGGCGATCCTCAAGGATGCGCGGATGCGCGAACAGGCGGGCGCGATCCGCACAACCCTGCGGCTCCTGCACCGCGATGTCGAATTGGTTGTCGAGCGCGTCGACAAGCTCAATACCCATTTCGGGCAGGCGCGGGCCGATCTTGAGCAGATCAATACTGCCGCCGAGCGGGCGGGCAAGCGGGCGGCCAAACTCGACAATTTCGATTTCGAGGAACTGGCGCCCGCGAGCGACAGCCTGCCGCAACTCGGCCCCGAGGCCGCCGAGTGAGGCGCAGTCTGGGGCCGGAAGATTTCCGGCAGATGCCTTGGGCCAACGGCAAAGGGGTGACGACCGAACTCGCCCGCGAGGATCGGGAGGGGCAGATGCTTTGGCGCCTGTCGCGGGCCAGCGTGGTCGAGGATGGCCCG
>JAHEBR010000266.1:0-2360 GCA_024642185.1 Marivivens sp.
AGACCAAGGCATCGAGCGGTTCGCTGTAGAAAAGCGCGCCGACGATGGCGATCACCGGCAGGCGTGCGAAATCTATGGGCATGACAATCGAGGCTGGCGCAATGCGGAGCGCGTTGGTCAGGCAGAAATGCGCAAGAAGCCCCGCGCAGCCGATGAGGAAAAGCCACGGGGCCGTGGTTGGGCTGGGCAGGGCAATGTCGCCATCGTAGCCCGCGAAGATGAGGCCAAAGACCGCCTGCATCGTCGTCAGATAGAAGAGGATGCAGGTGATCGTCTCGGTGCGGGTCAGGCGGCGGGTAAAAACGGCCGTGAAAGCAAAGCAAACGGCCGAGAGGGCTGCGGTCAGAAGGCCGATGTTGAGGCTCTCGGGACTGGGCCGCGCGACGATCAGGATGCCGGCAAATCCCATCACAGCGGCGATCACACCCGCCTTGCGGATCGGCTCGGCAAGGAAGATGGGCGAGAGCAGGATAACCCAGATGGGCGTCGTGAACTCAAGCGCGAAAACCTGCGCCAGCGGGATCACGGTGATGGCGAAGAACCACAGGTTCTGCCCCGCGAAATGCGCGAGGTTGCGGCTGAAGTGGAGGCCCAGATTGCGCGCGGCGATCTCGCGCCATCTGCCCGTGGACAGCGCCACGGTGCCCACAATCAGGATGCCGATGAGGCTGCGATAGAACATGATCTCGAAGGTATCGAGGGCGAAACTCACCGCCCGCCCCGCAATGGCCATCGCGGTGAAGGAGGCAATCGCCCCCGTCATCCAAATGGCTGCCCGCAGTGTCGTGGAAAGATCAGTCTTCGCTGACGACATATTCCCGCTTGATCCCCTTGGTGGCCTCTCCCCAGACGGAGGCAGCGGTGCGCGCCTGATGCGCCTCAAACGCCGCGCGGTCAGAGAACACTTCGGCCACATCCCAGACAAGCGGATTTTCGCTTTGCCGCACCTCGAAGGCGAGGCAGCCGGGCTCGGCGCGGGTGAGGCGGATGTGCTCGGGGAGCAGGCGGGCAACGAGGGCCGCTTGGCCCTCGTCGGCGCAGATCAGTTGTCCGGTGAGCCGGATCACTCCCACTCGATGGTTCCCGGCGGTTTCGAGGTGATGTCATAGGTGCAGCGGTTGATGCCCTTGACCTCGTTGATGATCCGCGTGGCGGTCTCGCCGAGGAACTCGTGGGTGAAGGGATAATAATCCGCCGTCATGCCATCGACCGAGGTCACCGCGCGCAGGGCGCAGGCAAAATCATAGGTGCGGCCATCGCCCATGACGCCCACGGTTCGGACCGGCAGGATCGCCACGAAGGCCTGCCAGATCTCGTCATAAAGCCCGTGCTTGCGGATCTGGTCGATGAACACCGCATCGGCCTTGCGCAGGATCTCAAGCTTTTCGCGGGTGATCTCGCCGGGGCAGCGGATGGCGAGGCCGGGGCCGGGGAAGGGGTGGCGGCCGATGAAACTGTCGGGCAGGCCCAACTCGCGGCCGAGGGCGCGGACCTCGTCCTTAAAGAGCTCGCGCAGCGGCTCGACGAGCTTGAGGCCCATCTTCTCCGGCAGGCCGCCCACGTTATGGTGCGATTTGATCGTGACCGAGGGGCCGCCCGAGAAGCTCACGCTTTCGATCACATCGGGATAGAGCGTGCCTTGGGCGAGGAACTCGGCGCCTTCGATCTCATTGGCGTATTTCTGGAACACGTCGATGAACAGCTTGCCGATGGTCTTGCGTTTGACCTCGGGGTCGGAAACCCCCTCGAGCGCGCCAAGGAACAACTCGCTCTCGTCGGCATGGATCAGCTTGATGTTATAGTTGTCGCGGAACATGGTCACGACCTGCTCGGCCTCGTTGAGGCGCAGAAGCCCATGATCGACGAACACGCAAGTGAGCTGATCGCCGATCGCCTCGTGCAGGAGGATCGCCGCGACCGAGCTGTCGACGCCACCCGAAAGCCCGCAGATCACATGGCCATCGCCCACCTGCGCGCGGATCTTGTCGATCGCGTCATCCTTATAGGCGCCCATGGTCCAGTCGCCGGTAAAGCCGGCGAGGCGGACGAAATTCTCGTAAAGCTTCGCGCCCTTGGGCGTGTGGTGCACTTCGGGGTGGAACTGGACGGCATAGAAATGGCGCGAAACGTCGGCGGTGATGGCGAAGGGCGCGCCGGGCGATGTCCCGTAGACCTCAAAGCCGGGGGCGATGCGGCTCACATGGTCGCCGTGGCTCATCCAGACCTGCTCGCGGCCCTCGGCAAACCAGCCGTCGAGGATCGAAAGCTCGGTCTCGGAGGGCGTGACAAAGGCGCGGCCGAACTCGGCGGTGCCGTGGCCCGATTCCACAAGGCCACCCAGTTCCTGCATCATGACCTGC
>JAHEBR010000266.1:2370-3003 GCA_024642185.1 Marivivens sp.
CATGGTAAAGGCCGATTTCGGCGGGCGGGGTGAGCCCTCGCGGGTCACGCTGTCGGGGCCGCCGGAAAAGATGATCGCCTTCGGCGCGAACTCGGCCAGAAAGGCATCGGTGACCTTCTGGTAGGGATGGATTTCGCAATAGATATTCAGCTCGCGCAGGCGGCGCGCGATAAGCTGCGTGACCTGACTGCCGAAGTCGATGATGAGGAGGCGATCGTGGGTATGTGTCATGGGCAGGCACTAGACCGCCGCCCGCTTCGTTGCAAGAGTTCTGGCATGGCCCGAGGCAATATCGCGCGGGGAAAAACGGCGTCCAAATGCGGCAATGTCGCTTTCCGGCGTCAATGGCCGCAAATCCATCGTCGACCGGTCTCGACTGGGGCTATCTGCTAGAGCAATTTTCTGGAGGATCGCCCCATGTCCGATGCAGCCGAAGTCCAACCGTCCCGTCGCGCCCGTGGTGGCGGTGGCGCCGCCCGCCGTGCCGAGCGGACCGCGGTGAGTGTGGAAACCGCCCGTTTCATCGAGCGCAATATCCCCAACCTCGAGATCCTCAACGAAGAGGCGCTCCAGATCATCGAGCACAACGCCGAGACCGTGCTCGAGGAGATCGGCGTCAATTTCGTCGAAAAC
>JAHEBR010000267.1 GCA_024642185.1 Marivivens sp.
GATCGCGCCCACCTCGCGCACCCGGCCCGGGCCATAACGGATCGGGATCGGGATATCCCAATCCCAGTTTTTGGTGAATTGATCTGGCGTCATTCGATGGCCTCCCGCTTCTCGCGCGGCACCGGCCAGAAGCCCTCGATCCGCACGCCATTCCTCTCAAGAAGAGGCCGTATCTCGTTGAAAACGCTCTTATACCTATACCACTGCACCCCCGGCATCATGTGATGGATGAGGTGATGATTCTGGCCAAGCAGCAGGAGATTGGCGAAGGGAAAGAGCGACTCGCGCGTATCCTTGTAGCGGCCGGTGTCGTGGTGGTCGTGATGCGGCGTCCAGGTGAAGAGCGTGAGCATGACGGTCTGGCCAATCCACCACGGGATGAACCATAAAACCAGCAGTTCGCGCCAAAACCCGAATGCCAAAATCACAATCAGAACAAACCATTGCAGGGCAAAGGTTATCCAAGTGATCGTCACCTGCCATTTCGGAACACCGAAGCGGGCGCAGTCATTCCGCAGGTTCCAGGGTGAAAAATAGGCAATCAACGCTTTGGGAAGACGCAGCAACACCCAGCCAAGAAAACCGCCCCGCGCATAGATATCGGGATCGTCGTCGGTATTGGCCTTCGTATGATGCACCATATGCTGCTTGAGATGCGGGTAATAAAACAAAAACAATGGAATACAGGCCGCTGTTCCCATTGCAAGATCAACCCAGCGCAAGGATTTCCGGCGTGACGAGATATTGCCGTGGATCGCCTCATGCACCACCGTGTAGAGCGCGTAGATAAAGACCGTGTTGATCACCGCGCCCAAAGAATAGCTGATAAGGCCGGTCATCGACGCCCAAATCGCGAAGAAGAACATCGCGAAAAGGCCAAAGAACAGAGCGACCGTCGGCCAGCCGAAGTCGTCAGTCAGGCGGCGTCCGGCCTCCATTTCTTCCTTGATTGTGCGGGGTGCTGGTGCGGTGTCAGTCATCACGGCCTCCTTTCGTTACATGGTCAAAACGAATTTGCCGTGTCCGCCTTCAGACTGAAGCGCACGGTGCGCATCGGCAACCTTTCCCAAAGGATATGCCGCCGCGATATTCACATGGATTTTGCCCGTCGCGAGCCAATCGAGCGCCCGTTCCAGTATTCGTTTCTGCCGCCTGCGGTGCGCCGAGAGGCCCTTCCACATGGGCGTGAGCATCATCACGTTGTGGATCGTGAGGTTGTTGTTATAGGCGGTCATGTCTTCAAGATCGCCGGGTGTGCCCATGAGCGTGACGAGCCGCCCATAAGGCGCGAGCGCCTTGATGCTCTCGAGGAAGACCTCGGCGCCGGCATTGTCGAGCACGACATCAACACCGCGGCCCCCGGTCCAATCCATCGCCGCTTCGACGAAATCCTCGTCACGGTAGCGGATGATCTTTTCGGCGCCGGCCTTGGTGGCGATCGCCGCTTTCTCGTCGGAACTCACCGTCGCCGCGACGCGGGCCCCGAGCGCGCGGGCGATCTGGATCGCTATGTGGCCGGTGCCCCCGGCCCCGCCGTGAACGAGCACCCGCTCGCCCTTCCTCACACGGGCGCGTTCCTTGAACGACTCCCACCCCGTGATGAACACCAGCGAAACCGCGGCGGCCTGCATCGCCGTCACCCCGTCAGGGATCTTCGCGACAAGCGATGCAGGCACGACCGCATGGTGGGCATAGGTTCCGTGAGTGCCGCCCACCCCACCATTGCAAAACGCAACCCGATCACCGGGCTTGAGGCCCTTGACCCGCGCGCCAACCTTTTCGATCACACCTGCGCCGTCATGGCCGAGGACACAGCCCTCGGCCTGCCCGACATAGGGGCCATATTCGCGGAAATAGAGGTCGGCGGGGTTGATCGCCGCCGCCTCGAGCCGCACGAGGACATCGGCACCGGCCGGGTTCCAATCGAGGATTACGGTCCCCTGCCGGAGCACTTCTGGCGCGCCCGCTCCCGCCATCACCATGGCTTGCGTCTCAATCTTCATCCCTTGATCCTTTCCCCCTTCGGGTCATAGGGCGCCTTGAAGGCCACCTCGACCGGATAGCGCGTCCACGCGACCTCGACCTCCCACGTGCCGGAGGCAAGCCAGTCGGCGGTCACGCCGGTATCGCATTCGACATAGCCCATGCCGAGCGAGGCCCCGATCCGGTGCCCGTAGGCGCCGGTTGTGACCGAGCCCACGATCACCCCATCCCGCAGGATCGGCTCCTGATGGTAGAGCATCGGCGCATCCGCCATCGGCAGGCGCAGCTGCACCATGCGCCGCCGCTGCGGGCCGGTCTTCTGCGCCACCAGGGCCTCGCGGCCGATAAAGCCGCCCGGTTTGTCCATCGCCACGGCAAAGCCGAGGCCGGCGTCAAAGGGCGTATCCTCCTCGCCGATATCATGGCCCCAGTGGCGATAGCCTTTTTCCATCCGCAGCGAATTGATCGCGAAATAGCCGCCGTGGCCGAGGCCGAATGCCGCGCCCGCCTCGACGATCCGGTCAAAGACATGGGCGGCAAATTCGGCCGGCATCAGGATCTCGTAGCCCTGCTCGCCCACATAGGTGATCCGCGTCAGCCGCACGCGGGCATAGCCGAGGTCGATCTCGCGGCTGGTGCCAAAGGGGAAGGCGGCGTCGGAAAGGTCTTCGGGCGTGAGCGTCTGCAACAGCGCCCGCGCCTGCGGCCCCATCAGCGCCAGCATCGGCAGGCCCGAGGTCATATCACGGGCAAAGCACTGGGCGCCTTCGGGGATGTGGCGGGTGAGCCAGGCGATATCGCGGCGCTGGGAAACGGCAATCGAGGTGACAAGGAACGAGGTCTCGCTGAGGCGGATCACCGTCACATCGGCCTCGATCCCGCCCGCATCATTGAGCCACTGTGTATAAACCACCCGGCCCGGCGCCACGTCGATATCGTTGGCGCAAATGCGATTGAGAACCGCACAGGCATCGCGGCCATCGACCGCGTATTTCACGAAACAGCTCAGATCAAAGAG
>JAHEBR010000268.1 GCA_024642185.1 Marivivens sp.
CATCTCGGCGGTTTCGAAATCTTCCGCAGGCGGGATCGGGACGCCCAATAGCTCGGCCGCATAGGCGATCACATCTTCGGGCGGTGCGGGATCATCGTCGCAGACGTTATAGGCCGCGCCGGGATTGGGGCGGCCTATCGAAGCCTCAAGCACCTGTGCGATGTCTTCGACATGCGTCCGGCTGAACACCTGACCCTGCTTGATGATCCGCCGCGCCGTTCCGTTTCTCACTTTGGCAAACGGCCCCCGACCGGGGCCATAGATGCCAGCGAGGCGGAAGATATGCAGCGGCAGGCCGGGAATCGCCGCCCACTCAGCCTCGGCGGCTACGCGGGCTTTGCCGCGTTCGGTCGCGGGGGTGAGGGGCGAATCCTCTGTAACCCAGCCTCCGCCGTGATCGCCATAGACAGCGGTGGTCGAAAGGTATCCAACCCACTCGAGCCGCGCGGCGCTGGCGGCGATATCGTCTCGAACAAGGGCCAAGACGGGGTCTTTCCCATCTGCGGGGGCGACCGAGGTCAGGATATGGCTCGCCTCGCGGATTGCTGGGCCAAGGTCTTCGCCGGGCCAGATCAGCGGCTCGATCCCTAAGGATCGCATCGCCTCGGCCTTTTCCACCGAGCGCGTGGTGCCAATGATCCGCCAGCCTTGCGGCAGAAGGCGATCCGCAAGGCCCTGCGCCGAATAGCCGTGGCCGATGGAGAGAAGCGTCTTTGTCATGGTCTAGTCATGTCTGGCGGTCGCAGGCGATGCAAGGGCAGTTGACAGGCCACAGCGAACCTGCAGCATTCCGGCATGACACAAAACACCCCCGATCTCGAAGCCGCCTATTCCATCGAAACGCCCGACGATAACCGGCGCGTCTATTCCGCCTGGGCCGAGACCTATGACAAGACCTTTGCCCAAGACATGGACTATCGGATGCCGGCGGTGATCGCCGAGCTCTATCGCCAGAGCGGCGGGGCGGGAAATGTCCTTGATGTTGGAGCCGGCACCGGCCTTGTGGCGCAATTCCTCGGCGACCTCGGGATCGGCCCCGTCCACGGCACCGACATCTCGCCCGAGATGCTCGTGGTGGCGGGGAAAAAGCGGCTCTACAAAAGGCTTTTCGAGGGAGATGTGACCCGGCGCCTCGACGTTCCCGATGGCACCTATGACGGGATCGTCAGTGCCGGCACCTTCACCCTCGGCCACGTCGGCCCCGAAGCGTTCGACGAGTTGCTGAGGGTGGCGGCGCCGGGCGCCCGCTTTGCGCTTTCAATCAACGCCAAGCACTATGAGAAGGCGGGTTTCAAAGCCAAACTAGACTCTATTAAAGAGAAAATCTCTGATTTTGCCCTGCCGGAAGCAGCCATTTATGGCGAGAATGCCACCGGCGATCACGCCGGTGACACAGCTTTCGTAGCGCTCTTCCGCAAGCTTTAGCTACTTGCCCTTCCAGACGGGATCGCGCTTTTCGGCAAAAGCACGCGCGCCTTCAAGCTGGTCTTCCGAGGAATAGAGCCGATCGACAGATGCCAACTGGCGCTGAGTGATCCGGTTCATCGCGTCCTGAAACTTGGAATCCTCGGCGTCGCGCACGATCTCCTTGATCGCGGCATAAACAAGCGGCGGCCCGCTTTCGAGAAGCCGCGCCAGATCCCAGGCCTGCGCCATCAGGTCGCCCGCCGGCACGATCCGGTTGACGATGCCCCAGCGATGCGCCTCTTCGGCGTCAAACCAGCGCCCGGTGAGCAAGAGGTCCATCGCCACATGATAGGGGATGCGTTTGGGCAGCTTGATCGAGGCGGCATCAGCCACGGTGCCCGAGCGGATCTCGGGTAGGGCAAAACTCGCGTGGTCAGCGGCAAGGATCATGTCGGCTGAAAGCGCGAGCTCAAGGCCGCCGCCACAGCAAATGCCATTGACCGCCGCGATCACCGGCTTGTTGAGCCCGCGCAGCTCTTGCAGGCCGCCGAAACCGCCAACGCCATAGTCGCCATCCACAGCATCGCCATCCGCCGCGGCCTTGAGATCCCAGCCGGGGCAGAAGAATTTCTCGCCCGCCGCGGTGATGATCGCCACGCGCAAGGAATCGTCATCGCGGAAATCGCGGAACACCTCGCCCATCAGACGGCTTGTCTTGAGGTCGATGGCGTTCGCCTTTGGGCGATCGAGCGTCACCTCGAGGATGGCGCCTTCGCGGCGGGTCTTGATCGGATCGGTCATTTCGCTCTCCTTATCAGCGCATCGACCGCGATGGCCGTATCGGGGGTGCAGATCAACGGGTTCACCTCAACTTCTTCGACAGAGCCCGCATTCGCAATCACATAGTCTTGGATTGCATGGATCGCCTTGAGAATTGCGGCGCGGTCGGCCGCGGGTTTGCCGCGGAAACCATCGAGGAGTTTGACCACTTTCAGCCTGTTTAGACACTGGTTGAGGGTCTCGTCCGAGGCGGGGATCAGGCAAGAGGCGCTATCGGCCATGATCTCGGTCAGGATGCCACCGGCCCCGACCGTGAGGACAAAGCCATGCGCCGGATCCTTGACGACACCGATCAGAAGCTCGGCCACGCCACCGGTCACCATCTCTTCAACCAGGAAGGATTTTGCCCCCATCTTCTCGGCCGCGGCCGTCACCGCGTCAGCCGATCCAAGCCCGACGACGACAGCGCCCGCCTCGGACTTATGGGCAAAACCTTCGCCCTTGAGCACCACCGGAAAGCCGATCTTCTCCGCGTTCGCAGCAGTGTCGATTGCGCTTGTGGCGCGTGCACGCTTCGGCGTCCGCAGTCCAAATCCGGCAAGTTCCGCTTTGGCCTCCGCCTCGGTCAAAGTTGCGCTGTCGCGCGGCGCGGCGGGAACCACGAGATCAAGATCAAGGTCCGGCACCGCCCGAACCTTCGCCGCCTCGGCCGCGGCAATCGCTTCGGTCAGCCCGTTCATCGGCACAACACCCCCTGCGATCAACCGCTCGGCCACCTCTTCGGGCATCA
>JAHEBR010000269.1 GCA_024642185.1 Marivivens sp.
TTCCGGCAGCCGCCCTTTGAGAACCATCGGCAGGCCAGCCATGACGGCCATGACCAGATCGGCCCGCGCGGCAAGCTCTTGGTTGAGCCGCCCTTGGGCATTGCGGAAGCGGCGGCCGAGGGAGGTATCGGGGACAACGCCCATGCCCGCCTCGTTGGAGACGACCACCACAGGCGCGGGGCAGGCGTCGAGAGCGGCGAGGAGCCGCTCGGTCTCGGCCTCGAGGTCGCTTTCTTCGAGAAGGTGGTTCGACAGCCACAGCGTCACGCAATCGAGAAGCACCGCCTCGCCCTCGCGCACGCCTTCCAGCGCGGCGGCAATATCAAGCGGCTCTTCCACGGTGCGCCAATCGGGCCCGCGCATTTCCTGATGGCGGAGGATCTTGTCTTCCATCTCGTCATCGAAGGCCTGCGCCGTGGCGACATAGACGCGCGACAGGCCGCTTGCCACGATCAGCGCCTCGGCACGGGCCGATTTGCCCGAGGCCGCGCCGCCCAAAACGAGTGTGAGTTTGCCAAGGCCCATGGGCGCTCCTTTCCGGTCCTTGCCGACTATCCGAAGCCTTGCGGCGAATGACAAGCGGCCTTGCGTATCTCGGGGCTGGTCTCGGGGGCGTATTGCCCCTAGTTTCGGGGGCGAACCCGGAGGGGCCGATCATGCTGTCAGGCAAACATATCCTGCTGATTATTTCGGGCGGCATCGCCGCCTATAAATCGCTCGACCTGATCCGCCGCCTGCGCGAGCGGGGCTGCAGGGTCACGCCTGTTCTGACCAAGGGGGGCGCGGCCTTTGTCACGCCCTTGTCGGTCTCGGCGCTGGCGGGGACGAAGGTGCATGAGCATTTGCTCGATCTGACCGCCGAGGCCGAGATGGGGCATATCGAACTCAGCCGCGCCGCCGATCTGATCGTCGTGGCGCCTGCGACCGCCGATCTTATGGCCAAGATGGCGGGCGGGCAGGCGGATGATCTGGCCTCGACGCTGCTTCTGGCGACCGACAAGCGCGTGCTGATCGCTCCGGCGATGAATGTGCGAATGTGGACCCACGCCGCCACCCAGCGCAACATCGCGCGGCTGAAGGACGACGGCATTCTCTTCGCCGGCCCAAACGAGGGCGACATGGCCTGCGGCGAATTCGGGCCGGGGCGGATGGCCGAGCCTTTGGAGATCGTTGCCGCGATAGAGAAGGTCTTGGCCGAGGGGCCGCTCAAGGGGCGGCACGTTCTGGTGACCTCGGGGCCGACGCACGAGCCGATTGATCCGGTGCGCTATATCGCCAACCGTTCCTCCGGCGCGCAAGGCGCGGCGATTGCGGCGGCGCTGGTGCAGCTTGGGGCGGATGTGACATTCGTGACCGGCCCCGCGACGGTGCCTGCGCCTGCGGGCGTCCGCGCCGTGCGGGTCGAGACGGCGCAGGAGATGCACGACGCGGTGATGGCCGCGCTTCCGGCGGAGGCGGCGGTGATGGCGGCGGCGGTGGCCGATTGGCGCGTGGCCTCGCGGTCGGATCAGAAGATCAAGAAGGACGGCAAGGGTCTGCCAAGCGTGAGCTTTGCCGAGAACCCGGATATTCTGGCCGAGGTCTCGCAGCTGAAAACGGGCCGCCCCGCGCTGGTCGTGGGCTTTGCCGCCGAGACGGAGAATGTCGCGGCCAATGCAACCGCCAAGCTGGGGCGCAAGGGCTGCGACTGGATCGTGGCGAATGATGTCTCGCCCGCGACGGGGATCATGGGCGGGGCGGAAAACGCTGTGACCCTGATCACCGAAGGCGGCGCTGAGGATTGGCCGCGCATGGGCAAGGGCGACGTGGCGCGCAAACTGGCCGCGCGGATCGCCGAGACGCTGCTCAAAGGCTGAGGGTGGATGCAATGACCCCGACCGTGACCCTCGCCTTTCTCCCCGAGGCCGACCGGAGCCTGCCGCTTCCGGCCTATCAGACCACTGGCGCCGCCGGTGCCGATGTCTGCGCCAATTTTCCGCCCGAGGGGCGCGAAGGGATCACCCTCGCCCCCGGTGCTCGGGCGCTCTTGCCCACGGGCCTGCGTATGGCGATTCCGGCGGGGTTTGAGGTGCAGGTGCGGCCGCGTTCGGGGCTGGCGCTCAAGCACGGCGTCACGGTCGCCAACGCGCCGGGCACGATCGACAGCGATTATCGCGGGCCTTTGGGGGTGATCCTTGTGAACCTCGGGGCGGAGCCCTTCCACATCGCCCACGGCGACCGCATCGCCCAGCTGATCGTCGCGCCGGTGGTGCAGGCGGCGTTCGATCTGGCCGAGAGCCTTGACGAGACGACGCGCGGCGCGGGCGGCTTCGGCTCGACCGGGGTTGGCCGATGATCCTCGTTTTCACCATTGCCGCCGTCCTTTGGGGGATCGGCATGGCGATGGGCGCGCCGCATCGCGCGCGCTGGACGATGATCGGGATTCTCATGGCGGCGGTGATGCTTGGGCATCTGATCCTGCCCGACGGGCATCCCCTGCGGCAGGCGACGGGCGGCGATCTGCGGCTTTGGCTCTTGATCCTCGGCTTTGCGGCGCTGGCCTACGGCTATCGCTTCATCCTCTTGCGCCTGCGCGAACGGGCGCATCAGGCCGAGGCCGCGCCCGCCCAGACCGGCACCTTCAGCGAGACCGAGCTTCACCGCTATGCCCGCCACATGATCATGCGCGAGATCGGCGGCGTGGGGCAGAAGCGGCTGAAGGAGGCGAAGGTCTTGGTGGTCGGCGCCGGCGGCCTCGGCTCGCCCGCGCTTCTCTATCTCGCGGCGGCGGGGGTGGGTTCGATTGGCGTGATCGACGATGACGTGGTCGATGGCACCAACCTGCAACGGCAGGTGATCCATACCGACGACCGCATCGGCACGGCCAAGGTCCTCTCCGCCGCCAAGGCGATGACCGACCTCAACCCCTTCATCAAGGTCTTTCCGATCCAGTCGAAGCTGACCCGCGAGAACGCCGAAAGCGCCATCGCG
>JAHEBR010000002.1 GCA_024642185.1 Marivivens sp.
GGGCGGACCCTCGGTGTGCCGATCTTTCAGGAGCAGGCGATGAAGATCGCCATTGATGCGGCCCGCTTCAGCCCGGCCGAGGCCAATGAGCTGCGCAAGGCGATGGCGACCTTCCGTTCGAAGGGCACGATCGGCAAGCTCGAGGAAAAGATGGTCGGGCGGATGGTGGCGCGGGGCTATGATCCCGAGTTTGCGCGGCGCTGTTTCGACCAGATCAAGGGCTTTGGCGAATACGGCTTTCCCGAAAGCCACGCGGCCTCTTTCGCGCATCTCGTCTATGTCTCGAGCTGGCTGAAAAAGCATTATCCTGCAGCCTTTTGCGCCGCACTCTTAAACTCGCAACCGATGGGCTTCTATGCCCCTGCCCAGCTTGTCCGCGATGCGCGCGAGCATGGGGTCGAGGTGCGGCCGCCGGATGTGAATTTCTCTGATTGGGACAGCGCGCTCGAGCCCACAGCGCCCTTGGCCGACCGCCCCGATGTGCCGCGCTTTGCCCTGCGGCTGGGCCTGCGGCAGATCACCGGCTTTCGCAGCGAGGCCGCCCATCGCCTGATCGCGGCGCGCGAGGCGCCCTATCGCGATGTGAAGGAATTGCAGGAACGTGGCGGGCTCAGCGCCGCCGAGATCCGCCGTCTGGCCGAGGCCGATGCGGTGCGCTCGCTCTTCATCGACCGGCGGCAGGCGCTGTGGGAGGCCAAGGCGCTGCGCGATGCGCCCGATCTGCCGCTCTTCCGCGAAACCCGCGACGAGGGCGAGGAAATCCCCGTGCCGCTGCCGGCCATGCCGGTTTGCGAGCAGGTGGTGGCCGATTACCAGACGATCCGCCTCAGCCTCAAGGCGCACCCGATGGCCTTCCTGCGCAAGAGCCTGACCAAACAGGGCTATATTCCCGCTGAGGCGCTGAAAACGGCGCGGCCGTGGCAGCGGGTCAGGATGGCGGGGCTGGTCTTGGTCCGGCAGCGGCCCGGCACGGCGAAAGGCGTCTGTTTCATCACGCTCGAGGACGAAACCGGTGTCGCCAACCTCGTCGTCTGGCCCAAGGTGATGGAGCAGTATCGCAAGACGGTCATGCAATCGCGGCTTCTGGTGATCCATGGATATGTCCAGCGGGATGTGGAGATCATCCACATCATCGCCGAGCATCTGGAGGACCGGACCGATGCGCTGATGCGCCTCGCCCCCGACGGGGCGCGGCAGGCCGGAGCGCCCTCGCCCAGCCACCCGCGCAACGTGAGGCTCATCCCCGCGAGCCGGGATTTCCACTGATGCTCAAGCGCCCGATAAAGCAATCGTGACGAGACAGCGGCCAAAGCCTGCGGCATCCTCGAAGGCAGAGGGAGGACCAACCATGCTCAGACCCATCCGGACCGCGATCATCGCGCTCGCGCTTGGCCTCGCCAGCCAAGCCGCCGCACAGGCAAACGTGACCTTCTTCCCCACCCAGTATATCGCCGCCCTCGCCGACCCCGAGGCCAAGAGCGGCACGGGCGCCGAGACATGGGGCATCTGGACGGTCGATCCCGGCCCGCGCGGCGTCTTCCTGCGCGAGTTCAAGACCGGCATCGCCGCCAATGGCGCGACCGATGCGGGATGGACCTTTGATCGGGGCGACTGGTGGCTCGAGGAATACGGGCGGATCATGGAAGCGCCGACCTTCCCTCTGGAACCGGGCCAGTATGTCGTCACCGGCAACCGCGAGGCTGTGTCGATCCTGACGGTCTATGCCCCCGATGCCGAGGGCCATATGGCCTGGGATCTCGACAAGGAGGCCACGATCCATGACGTGACCCACCTCGGCTGCCGCTCGGCCCGCTATACGCCCGCCGAGGGCCAATCCTGCACGCCCGCCAGTGCCAATCCCCAGTCCTTCCCGGTCGCTCCGGGGGCGGAAATGCCGCCAGTATTGGGCTGCAACAAACAGGACTATGCGGTGCTGCTGGTGGTCGGGAAATCCGTGAAGCCCTGAGCGAGCCGCTCAAGGACCACCTGCAAGACCTCGCCCAGCGGGCGGTCTGCGTCGATCGCGAAACCCATCTCCTCTGCCTCCAAGGGCTCGAGAATGGTGCGCTGGCTGGCTTGCAGCGATGGATCGAAGTAATGGCCCCGGCGCGCCTCGAGGCGCGTGGTGATCTCATCCTCCGGCACGGCCAGATGGACAAAGACAACCGGACCGCCCGCCCCTGCCCTGATCCTGTCGCGATAGGCGCGCTTCAGCGCCGAGCAGGCGATGATCCCCTCCCGTCGCGCCAGCGCCTCTCCGATGCGATCAAGCCACGGCCAGCGGTCCTCGTCGCCCAAAGGGATGCCCGCCGCCATCTTGGCGCGGCTTGCGGGGCTGTGCAGGTCGTCGCCCTCGGTGAAGGGCAAGCCCAGCGCCTCGGCCAGCCGCGCCCCGAGGCTCGACTTGCCACAACCGGCCACGCCCATGACGACGATCCTTGGCGCGCTAGTCGCGGGCGTAGACATCGTCATAGCGGATGATGTCGTCTTCTCCGACATAGGCCCCCGTCTGAACCTCGATCAGCATCACCGGCACCTTGCCGGGGTTTTCCAGCCGGTGCTTTTCCCCCACCGGAATATAGACGCTTTCGTTCTCGGTCACGAGGCGGGCCGTCTCGCCGATTGTGACCTTGGCTGTGCCCTCGACCACGACCCAATGCTCGGACCTGTGATAGTGGCTCTGCAAGGAAAGCGCCGCACCGGGATGCACCGAGATGCGCTTTACCTGAAAGCGCCCGCCAAGGACGAGGCTTTCGAACCAGCCCCACGGGCGGTGATCCTTGGGGAACTGCGTGGCCTGCAAGACGCCCCGCTCGGTCAGGATATCGACGGCGCGCTTGACGTCCTGCGCGCGGCTCATGTCGGCCACGAGAACCGCATCGGGCATCGCCACGGTGAGGATGTTTCTCAGGCCGATGCCGACCACCTCGACCAGATCGCTCTCGCTTCTGAGAAGCGTGTTCTCGCAGTCGATGGCCGTGGCCTTGCCCGAGGTCACGACGCCCGAGGCATCGCCCTGCCCCTCGCGCCAGATCGCGTCCCAGCCGCCAAGATCCGACCAAGCCCCGTCGAACGGCACGACCGACAGGTTGCCCGCTTTCTCCATCACCGCATAGTCGATCGACTCGGCTGGCGCCTTCGCCCAAGCGGCAGGATCGAGGCGCTGGAATGCCAGGTCCGACCTTATCCCTTCGACCGCAGCAGCGACCGGCCCAACCATGGCTGGTGCACAGCGCTCAAACGCGGCAATCAGATCGCGGCCCGAGAACAGGAAAATACCGGCATTCCAGAGATAGGATCCATCGGCAATCATCCGAACGGCTTCTGCCGTGCCCGGCTTTTCAACAAATCTGCGCAGGGCGATGGGCGCACTGTCAGCCTTTGGTTTTTCCGACAGCTCCAAATAGCCATAGCCTGTCTCGGGGCGGGTTGGCGTAATGCCGAAGGTGACGAGCCTGCCCTCCGACACCGCCGCGAGGCCGCGCCGCACCGCGGCCCGAAAGGCGGCGTCATCCGGCACGACGTGATCCGCAGGGGCAACCAGAAGAATCGCGTTCGGGTCTGCCGCAACTGCACGCAAAGCTGCAGCCAGGATGGCCGGCGCTGTGTTCTTGCCTGTGGGTTCAATGAGGATCTCAGAGTTCTTCGCCCCGATCGCCTCGAGCTGTTCCTTCACAATGAAACGGAAACTGTCGCCAGTTACGATCATGGGCGAAGCAAAATCGGGGGACTGCGATCTTCGAACCGACGCTTGAAAGAGTGTGTCGCGGCCAACGAGCGAGACAAACTGCTTAGGATAGCTTTTGCGGGACAAAGGCCAAAGGCGCGTTCCCGAGCCACCGCACAGAATAATGGGTACAATCAATTGCTCAGCCTTTAGAGGTATCTCCGTAGTACCCGTCATAGCGGTTTTTCGGGCCATCTGTCCCGACCGAACTTATCACTGTCACGATCCGCCCTTGCCGCCGCAAGGACCGCGCAAGCTGATCGTAGGCCTGCCGCAAACTGGATTGGTTTGTCGCGTTGCCGCGCACGGAAAGGACCGCCAGATCAACGTGGGGCGCGATGTAGCGTGGATCGACGATGGGCAGGAGTGGCGCTGTATCGATGATGATCACGTCAAGAAGTTTTCGCGCGTCACTCAAGAGCCGGACGAAGGTCTCTGACATGAGGGGCTGATCCGTGGGGATATCGCTGCGGCGATTGCCCATGATGATACCAAGCGGGCTCCTTGGGTCGGAATCATAGAATTCTCCGGTGATTTCGAACTCGGCCGGAGACCGGAGGTAATCGAGAAGGCCCGCCCTCGGTTCGAGCCCAAGCAAGAGATGTTGGCTGGGTTTTCTGAGATCAGCGTCGATCAGAAGTGTGCGTTTGCCGGCCAATGCATAGGTTCGGGCCAGAGCAAGGGCGTTGGTCGACTTGCCCTCCGCCGCGATTGCCGAGGTCACCATGACAATTCGCCCCTCGCCCGGAACCTGCGGCAAGATCTCGTCGATCGCGGCCCGCAAAAGCCGGAAGGATTCCGCGTAATGGGACATCGGCGCAGTAACGATCCGATCCGCGAGGCTGAAAGCGCCCGTTCCTTCTTGAACATTGGGAATCACAGCGGCCACAGGCGCTGGAACCAGATTGGCGAGCTGGCTGGCCGAGGCCACGCCTCCGACATAGAATTCGTTGAGGAAGGCAAACCCCACGCCTAGGCCAAGCGCCGCCACGAGCGCCAATGCCACAGTCATCTTCCGATCAGGGTAGCTCGGTCCGGGCGGCGGCAGGGCTTCGGACACCAGTCGGCTGTCGGCCACCTGCAAAAGCGCCTGTGCCTCGGCGTCGCGTATGCGTCTCAGGAGGGTGTCGTAGTAATCTTGCGCCAAGGATGCCTCTCGCTGAAGGCCATAGAGATCCGACAAGGTCTCGGGGCTGAGCGGCCCGGAGAGAAGCTCGCGCCTAAGGGCCTCGCGCGCGGAGTCGGCATCGCTTTCAAGATCGGATATTTGTTGCGCGACACCCGAGAGGGCCACGCGGCCGCCCGCTTCGATTTCTGCATCGAGTGCCTCCAACCTGCCATTGAGATCCCCCGCCGACAGGCTCTGAGCGTCGGCCCGACCCAGCTGACGTTCGAGATCTCTCCTCTGGTCCTCCAGGGCCAAAAGGGCATTATCGCCCAAAGCTGAAGACAACGCAGACCAGTCGGAACGCGCAAGCGCCTCCTGCGCCTGCGATTGGACCAACTGTGACCGTTCGATCGCAGCTTTCGTGGCCTCAAGGTCACGTCCGATCCGCCCAAACTCGGCTGAGGCGCTTTCATCTTCGAGACGGCTCAGGTTGTTTTCGATATAGGCCGCCACAGCCGCTTCGTTTTCGGCGAGCGCCGTTTGCGCCGAGATCAATTGGCCGGCCATCAGGTCACGCGCGGAGAGGGCCGCGTTGATCTTGCCGTCAAGTTGCAGGTCGATGTAGGTGCGTGCCAGAGCGTTTGCGAGCAGCGCCGCCCTTGCGGGGTCTGCCGAAGTCACTGCCACCCCGACAACAAAGGTCAGCCCTCTTCTGCGGATCTTGGTGGCGGCCTTGAACTGCGAGAGGGTCGCCTGAAATAGACTGTCCGGGTCAGGAGCTGTTCCATAACCAAGGCCGATCGCTCGCCTCAGTCGGCTTAAGAGCCCCAAACGCGCCCCAAACTCGGGGTCGCTCGACAGTCCGGTTTCGGCGATCGTGGCAACCGCCACCGCATCTGACCGCAATATCTCGACTTCACTTTCAAATCGGGCATTTTCGGACGTGCCGTTCAGGCTGCGGTTGTCATCAGGGTTGAGCAGGTTTTTCTGGGCCGGATCGACGAAGACCAGCGCCTCGGCCGTATAAAGCGGGGCGGCCAGTGTCAGATAGAGGCCCGCCAGACTCAAAACCAGAATTCCGACCAGAGCGATCAGTCGGACCTGACGCCGGAGAACAAGGGCGGCGTCGCGCAGGGTCAACGTATCGGAAGACATCGGATTCATGGGCGCTCCCGCGTGCCGCCCGGCGCGGCTCCGGAAAGCCCGAGCGCCATAATGGCAACAAAGAAATAGAGATTGCCGGCGATCTCGAGGCTGAAGTCGCCAAGCGCATGAACCGCCTCGGTCACGAGAACTCCTAGTGCGGCGAGCCGTAGGGCCTGGCCTCCGAGGGGCGAGCGATTCTCACGCAAGAGCCTGATGCCAAACCATAAAAGCGCGACCATCGGAGCGCTTCCGGCGATGAGCCCCATTTCAACCCAAAGGGAAAGATAGCTGTTGTGCGCCTGATCCCAGACAAGCCCGGAAGAGACAGGCGGCCTATGTGCCAATTCAAAGGCCAAGGGAAAGCTATCGAGGCCCCAACCGGTCAGTGGGCGTGCTCGGATCATCTCGAACACTTGACCATAAAGCTCGACCCGCGTCCGTGTGGCCGGTCCAAGCAGGACCGCCCGCTGGAGAAGCCCCGCCCCCGCAAGG
Organism: Marivivens sp.; assembly: GCA_024642185.1. GTDB lineage: Bacteria > Pseudomonadota > Alphaproteobacteria > Rhodobacterales > Rhodobacteraceae > RFZI01. Next base: position 6,474 of record JAHEBR010000002.1, read on the forward strand.
ATCAGCGCCGCCGCTGCGCCTCCCGCCAAGGATAGAAGAAGCCAGATGGACAGGTGTCCGCGCAGCGCCACGAGACCGAGGGTGCCACAAACAGCGGAAAGCACACCAAGCCTAGAACCACTGGAAAAAAGAGCAAGGGCGAGGACAATAAGAGCCAGCCCCAGCAGAAACCGCTCAGCAAGCCAAACGGCCTTGGCATCATTGTTTGCCCCGCGCGCGGATTTCCCGATCACGAGCGCTATGCCAAGAATCAGCCCCATCCCGACAAAGGCCGCGAAGCTATTGTGGTTGGCGAATCCGCCGGTGATCCCGTCCGGTCCGCCTTTGGCCAAGGCCAAAACGGCATGAGTGACCGCGATTGCAAACAACGCCCAGCCCAATCGGACCGCGCGACGCCTGTTGGCGACAACTGTCGCTGTCAAAAAGAACAGGAAGACGACAGAGGCTAGCCGCGCGAGGCCAACCAGCGTCGCATCCGGACTTATGCTAGCCGCCGATGCTTCGCTGCCAAGGCCGAGCGGCAAGATCTGAACAATCGCAAAAGCAGGCATGACAAGGGCAAGCCAAAAGGGGGCACCGATCCCTGCCAAAGCCGCTGGCCGCGCGGGTTCCCGCACAAAAAAGAGGATCTGACAAAGAGCCAAAGTACTCCCGACAAGAAGCGCAACGGCGCCCCAGACAAGGGGCAGATGACCCCCCGAGAAAAAGGGAACGACAAAAAGGACGACCACGAGAAGGCCGGCGGCGAGATCAAGCGCGAAAGAAACCACCGGATCGCCAGAGGCAGGATTCAGCGATGCCGGTGCCTCTTGGTCTGTCTGGACCCGTCCGAGTGCTGGAAATGGCGCATCCGCCAAACCAGGCTGGCGGCGGCGGCGAAGCCTCTCGAGCTCGTCAAAGTCCATCGGAGGCCCCTATTCCGAGCGCCTCAACGGCTGCAAGAAAGCGCCGCTGGTCGGATGCTGGAAGGCTTGGCAATTTGAGGCCAAACGCCTTTCGGAAACCGGCCACCTCAACATAGGCAAGCGCGACCTCGTCCACTTGGCCAAGCGACACCAGAAGCGCGGCGTCATCCACAATTCCTTGATAGGCCACTGCTCCGCCTGCGGAAGGAAACCTGACGTAGCCCAAGGAAAATCGTTGTGCGGCAAGCCATCCCTCGAACCGGGCAAAAGCCCAAGACCGGTCGAGCAGTTGTGCTCCTTGGCTCAAGGCGGCCACCGCAAGGGCCGCAGCGTGAGTTGGCGCATCGGCAAGGATAGCGGCCGCCCTTCCCTCACAAGCTGAGGCCAGTGCTGTGATGGCTGCCGGCGGAAAGACCAATGCAGTTGGATCCGTTGCAGACCTCAAACAAAGGTCCATCTGGGCCCGGCGAAATCGGTGGGACCGCGCGGGCAAAAGCGTGAAAGCGCCATCTGATGCCTCGGCCAGTATCTGCGCCAGCGGCCGGTCTATCTGTGCCCAGGCTCGTGCTTCGAGCAATCCGCTCATCAGGCTATACCCGCCGACAATCAGGAAAAAGGGAACAGAAACAAGGCGGGCGATCAAGGCAACGGGCCTCTGGTCTTTCAAGCGTTGATAACAACCTTAGGATGTATTATACAATATTGTCACGCTAAAAGATTGAGCCCATGCCCCACGTCCTTGCCACCCTCTCCTTGCTGGCTGCCGCACTAACTGCCTCAGCCGCCGCCGCGGCACCCAATCCAGCGGTCTATGACAACTTGGTGGCTCGCTGTAGCAGCGCTCGCATCGTTGATTGCGCCGCGGCCTTTGAGACATCCATCAGGGATCTCGGCGCATCGAACCTCGGCCCGCAGGATTTGGATGCCACCCTCGGTCTGATTGCCGCAGCCGCCTTGCAGACAGCCCAAACCAAGCCCCAGACCGCCCGCCGCATGGCCGCCATTCTGCGTGAGGCCGCGAAGGCCGCGGGTGAACCGGTTCAGGCGCGCAATCTTCTGATCGTCGCCGAACTGGTCGAGAATGGTCGCGCGAAAGAGGTCCTGAGCCGGATCTTCCCCGCCAGCCCGTCCTAACGGGTTTCGGTCATCGCAGGATAGTCGACATAGCCTTCCGGCCCCGGAGAATAGAAGGTCGGACGGTTGTAGGGCGTCAGCTCGGCCCCAAGGCGCAGGCGCTCGGGCAGGTCGGGGTTGGAGATGAAAAAGCGACCAAAGGCGACCGCGTCAGCATGACCCGCGGCCACCAATTCCTCGGCGCTCTCGCCCTTGAAATTGCCCGCCGTGATCAGAACGCCGCTCCAGAGCGGCCGGAACAGAACTGCCGCTGACGGCAGGCCTTGATGATCCACGTCCTTCTGCCCTGCCCCCGAGGCGCGCGGCTCGAGGAGGTGCAGATAGGCGAGACCCAGTTTGTTCAGCTCACCCACGAGATGCGAATAGAGCGGCATCGGCTCGTCCTCGCCGCTGTCATTGGCGATGCCGAAGGGCGAAAGGCGGATGCCGACCTTGTTCGGACCCAGCGCCGTGGAAAGAGCTTCGGCGATCTCGATCACCACGCGGCAACGGTTTTCGACCCTGCCGCCGTAGCGGTCGGTCCGCTGGTTGGTCCGCGATTGCAGGAACTGTTCGAGAAGATAGCCGTTGGCGGCATGGATCTCGACCCCGTCGAAACCCGCAGCGATCGCGTTCTTGCCGGCCGCAACGTAGCTCTCGATCAGCCCACCGATCTCTTCAGTCGAGAAGGCGCGCGGCGTTTCCGCAGGCGCGCGCGTCCGGTCGGGCAGCGTCACCTCTAGTTGCGGCGCCACGGCGGAGGGTGCCCATGGCGCACCGCCGTCCGGCTGATAGGCCGAATGCGAAATCCGCCCCATGTGCCAGAGCTGCATGAAGGCCACGCCGCCCTTGGCATGGATCGCCTGCGTGACCCGCTGCCAGCCCGCCACCTGCCCGGGCGTATAGATGCCCGGCGTGTCCGGCCCGCCCCGCGCGGCCTGGGATATCTGCGTGGCTTCGGTGATGATCAGCCCGCCCTCGCTCGCCCGCTGGCCATAATATTCGACCATCAGGTCGGTCGGCGCATACTCCGGCGCCACCGCCCGCATCCGCGTCAGCGGCGCCATGACGACACGGTGCGCGAGGGTGTGGGGGCCGATGTTCAGGGGGGAGAAGAGCTTGGGCATGGGGTATTCCACAGTCGAGGTTGTTTGTCTCAACATAAGAACGGGATGGGTCAGGGGGAACAAGCCGCAACCGTGGGGCGTCGTAAGGTCGCGGCGGATAGGTAAAATGGTGCCCCCAGAGAGACTCGAACTCCCGACCCACTGATTACAAATCAGTTGCTCTACCAGCTGAGCTATAGGGGCGCCGCGCTTCGTTTACTTGCGGTCGCGCGGCCTTGCAAGACCTAGCGGTTGGCCCGCGCCAGAAGAAGCACGGCGACGAGGCCCACGAGCACGATCATCAGCGAGGCGGTCGAGGCTTCGGCGATCTTTTCCAGCGAGGCGCGCTCGTGGACGCGGGTTGCCAGCGTGTCATAGTTGAAGGGGCGCAGAAGGAGCGTTGCGGGAAGTTCCTTCACCGCGTCGACGAAAACCAGAAGCAGGGTCGAGGCGACCGAGGCGCGGATCATCGGCGCATAGACCCGGCGCAGGACGCCCCCTGCGCTTTGCCCCAAAGAGCGGGCCGCCATCGGCAGGCTCGGCGAGACACGGCCAAGTGCTGCGTCGGCCGCGCCTTGGGAAAGGGCGAAGAAGCGCACGACATAGGCGATCACCAGCGCCGCGGCGCTTCCGGTGAGGATCAGACCCGGATCATAGCCAGTTGTTTCATATAGAAAATCTGCCACGCGATTATCCAGAGCGGCGAGCGGGACGAGAATGCCGAGGCCCAGAACAGCCCCCGGCGCAGCATAACCAATCGCGGTGATCGGCATCAGGATGCGCGGCAGGGCGCGGCCCGAGAGGCGCACACCGTAAACCATGAAAAGACCGCCCAGCACCGTCAGCACAGCGGCGATTCCGCCCACTGTGAGACTGTGACCTAACGCTTTCAGAATGCCCTTCGACACCCAGTCGGCGGGGTCGGTCGCATGGCTCGCCAAGACAGCCACCGGAATCAGAAATCCCGCAGCGAAGGGCAGAAAACAAGCCAGCGACGCCACCCAGCCGGCGAATGCGGGCAAGGGCGCGCCTGTCACCGGCCTGCGGCCACGGGCCGAGGAGAAGAACCGGCTCTTGCGGCGGCTGAACTTTTCCAGCGCCACCAGAAGGATCACAAGGCCCAGAACGCAGGCCGCAATCTGGGCGGCACCGCCAAGGTTGCCGCCCTGAAGCCAGACCGAAAAGATGCCTGTGGTAAGCGTCTGGACGGCAAAGAAATCGACCGTGCCGAAATCATTGACTGTCTCCATCATCACTACTGCGACGCCAGCGACGATGGCTGGCCGCGCCAGCGGCAGGCCTACGCGGAACAATCGCCCGATGGGACCGACCCCCAAGGCGCGGGCGACCTCGTATCCCGCCCCGCTTTGTTCGCGAAAGGCCGCGCGGGCAAGGACATAGACATAAGGGTAGAGCGCAGCACTCAGGACGACGATCGCCGCGCCGCGGGTGCGGATTGCAGGAAACCAATAGTCCTTGGCGCTTTCCCAGCCAAAGATCGAACGCATCAGCGTCTGCACCGGCCCGGCATATTCGAGGAAATCCACAAGCGCGAACGCACCCACATAGGCCGGCACGGCGAGAGGCAGCAGAAGCGCCCACTCGAGCCATTTTCGGCCCGGGAACTGGTACATGACAACAAGCCACGCCGCCCCTGCCCCGACCATGGCAGTCAGAAGCCCTGTCGCCCCCATAAGAAGGCCCGTGTTGACCAGATAACGCGGCAGGGTCGTGGCCCAGAGGTGCGGCCAGATGTTGTCTGTCGGCGTCAGGGCAAACCAGATCACCGCAAGGATCGGCAAGACCACAAGGGTCGCGATCAGCATCGCTCCGATTGACCAGAGCGAGGGAACCCACAGGCGGCGGCGCGGCGCGAGAAATATCTGACCAGTTTGCTCGGACATAGCCTCTCGCCTAGCCGAAACCGGTTTCGCTGTCCAGAAAAGCCACTATAGTGCGCTGAAAAACAACGGCAGCCTAGGTTTCATGCAGATCGTCTATCATATCGGTGCAAACTGCACAGACGACGACCGGCTGTTGAAATCCCTATTGAAGAACGTTGATGCCTTCGCGTCCGAAGGAATAAAGGTGCCCGGCCCGGGCAAATACCGGCGCATACTCCGGGAAACCATCCAGAACCTGAACGGCGCGCAGCCCTCGCCGGATACGCGTGATATCCTGCTTGATGCGATCCTTGATGATGAGGCGGTCAACCGCCTGATCATGTCGCATAGCGCGTTTGTCTGCATTCCAAACCACATTTTTGAAGACGGGATCTTCTATGGTCGGGCTGAATCCAAGATTGCCGGGCTCGTCAGTCTTTTTCCCGAAGACGAGATCGAACTGTTTTTGGGGATTCGCAATCCCGCGACATTTGTCCCGGCTGTGTTCACCGAAGCCAAGCACACCGACTTTGCCCAATTTCTTAGCGGAATCCCGCTGGATCAGATCCTCTGGTCGGATGTGGTTGCCCGGATCCGCGAGGCCGCGCCCAAGGCCTCTTTGACGGTCTGGTGCAACGAAGATACGCCGCTCATCTGGTCTCAGCTCGTTCGCGAGATTTCCGGCGTCGATCCGCTGGCAAAAATCACTGGCGGGTTTGATCTTCTGGCCTCGATCATGGCCCCCGAAGGGATGAAGCGGTTCTTCGACTATCTCAAATCGCATCCACCTGCGACGGAGATTCAGAAAAGACGGATCATAGCGGCCTTTCTCGAGCGCTATGTGATCGAAGACGAGGTGATCGAAGAATTTGATCTGCCGGGCTGGACTGCAGACGTTGTCGATCACCTGACCGAGACCTACGAGGAAGACATCTATCGCATTTCTCGGATGCCGGGCGTGAATTTCATCGCCCCCTGAGGCTCAACTTCCCAAAAGCTTGAGCCCCACCCCGCCGATCAGGATAAGCCCGATGGCCCCCAACCGAAGGGCTGTGGCCGGCTCGTTGAAGAGGATCATTCCGACGATCACAGTGCCCGCCGTGCCAATCCCGGTCCAGACCGCATAGGCCGTGCCGAGCGGCAGGGTCTTCATGGCGAAGCCGAGAAGCACAACGCTCACCCCCATGGCGGCGAAGGTGCCGACGGTCGGCCATAGGCGCGTGAACCCGTCGGTATATTTCATCCCGACCGCCCAGACGATCTCGAACAGACCGGCAAAGAACAGGGCGGTCCAGGCCATGATTACATCCCGAGCGCCGAGCGGTAGAGTTCGAGCACCGCTTCTTCCTCGGCCAGATCCTGTGCATCGCGTTTACGCATGGCGATGACCTTACGCATCACCTTGGTGTCATAGCCGCGCCCCTTGGCCTCGGCCATCACCTCTTTCTGGCCATCGGCGATGTCTTTCTTCTCGGCTTCAAGGCGCTCGTAACGCTCGATGAACTGGCGCAGCTCCTGCGCGGCAACGGTGGAAGTGGCGTCGGTCACGGCGTCAGACATCTTGGGCTCCTTGTCAGCGGTTCAGACGTCCTCCCTAGCGATTGCCCCCGCCCCCTGCAAGGGTTCGGGCTTGCGCCTTTGCGGGCGAGAGATTAGGCGGGGCAAAACGGAGGATGACATGGACCTTCTTGTCTGGATTGGCGCGGCAATTTCGGCCCTCGGCCTTATCGGCATCGTCTATAGCATCGTTGCTGTGGCGAAGGCGCGCAAAGCCGGGCTTTCCGACGACGCGCTGCGCGCTCGCGTCTCGCGCATCCTGCCGATCAACCTTGGTTCGCTCTTTCTCAGCGTTATCGGCCTGATGATGGTCGTCGTCGGGGTGCTGCTCGGCTAGGCCGGCAGGCGATCAAGGGCCGCAAAACCGCCTGCATAACGGATCGCCTGCGCCAAGAGAGGCGGCGGCGCCCAAATCGGGCTTTCGCGCGCCCAGCGCTCCATGTCTTTGCGCATCTGTAAAAGACCCATCTCTCGCGCAACCGACATCGGCCCACCACGCCAGCGCGGAAAGCCAAGGCTGTGAACGGCAATCACATCGACATCGCCCGAGCTTTGAATCGCCCCAGACGAGACAAGCCTCGCCCCTTCGGCCATCATGGCCGCGACAATGCGGCGCTGTATCGCCACTGTATCCCTTCCGGCGGGACCAGCGGCATCGCCCCCGAAATACCCCTTGGCAAACCCGAAATTGACCAGAGCGATATCGATCCGTTCTTGTGTCACCCCAAGCGTCAGAAGATGCTTGGCTGCCTCTTCGAGAGCGCGACCCAGACGCAGCGCAATTTTTCCGGTCGTGTCTGGATCGAGCGCCCGCCGGCCATTCTGCCCTGTCGCAAAAAGGCGCTCGGATGCCTCGGCCTCAGCCTCTGCAATATGGCAAAGGGCTACGGACTGTGGATGGTCAGCACAATCCTTCAGCGCTTCGGCCTCGAAGGCCAGACCTATCTCGAACGGAAGTGTGATCGCCGCTTCGATGCAATCGACGATCCGCTTTGGGGCGTTGAGCGGAGAGTTGGCGAGCACACCACGCCTCGCCTTGATCGCCTCGAAATAGGTGCGACCCTCGGCAAAGCCGTCACGTCTCTGAGCCGTCGATACAAGCGGCTCGTTATCTCGGTGCATTTGCAGGATCGTATCCTCCGCCGCCTCTTCAGGGCTCTGATTTGCCAGCGCGTCAATCAAACCAGCTTGGCGTGCGGCAAAGGCGGGCATGGTGCGCCAATCAAGCAGCATCGAAAGGCTCATCTCGGCGCCGAGAAGTCGCGGCAGGCGCTGTGTGCCGCCCGCACCGGGGACAAGCCCCAGTTTCACCTGCGTCATGCCAAAACGCGCCGTCGGCGTTGCAACCCTGCGGTGGCACGCCAGGGCAAGCTCAAACCCTGCGCCAATCGTCCGTCCCTTGAGAGCTGCCACGACCGGAACCGTTGCCCCCTCGATACGCGCAGCCACCTCGGAGACAGTAGGCGCGTCGCCTTGAGTTGCGGCATCGGAAATCGGCAGGCCGATGCTGAAATCCATCCCCTGCCCTGCAACCACGATGCCTAAAACACCCTCATCCGACAGCAGGCTATCGAGACCCTGCATCAAGGCGCGGCGCATATCGTGATCGAGGGCATTGCCGGAGTCGCCAGCCATCACCAGATGGCCCACGCCCCTGTGACGCATGATCCTGACCGGACCTCCCATCACTTTGCCCCTCGTCTTGCCACTACCTCGTGCCCATTTGGCCGCTGATTGCTCGGCGGGGCAAGATATAGATGCAATAAGCGGGGATCAGACGTTGGCCGGAACCGGACAGAACACTTCGTAGAGCCGTTCCAGGATCGGCCCAATGCGCTGGTCGGCAAGACGATAGCGGATCGTCCGCCCATCCCGGTCGCATTCGACCAGGCCTTCGGCGCGCATCCGTGCCAGCTGTCCAGATACGTAGGACTGGCTGGCGCCAAGCACCTCCTCAAGATCGCTCACACAGAGCTCTCCGGGCAGAAGCGCGCAAAGGATCCTGAGCCGCGCCGGATTTGACAAGACTTTCAAGACTTCTGCAGCTTCGTCGGCGGCTTCGTTCATGGCTTTGGCGGCGACTTCGGGATCTTGCATTCGGGGCCTACTGATCTCGATTTGTTTATATTTCAATCTTGCAATGTATCGCAAGGCACTTATAACTTGCCTCAAGAAGATTCGACTTGAGGCACATTTCTCCCCCAAAGGGCGTGGCTGTCTGCAAACTGTCACGATTTACCCGCAATCCGCAAGCCTGCGCCTGCGGCTAGGGAAGATTTGCCACAGGTCGGGCACTTCTCGCGCCCGTTGCCGGGCCTTGCCACATGGCGAGGTGCAGGTTTCAGGCGGTCTCGCCAAAGGAAGAATATCGGAAGACGAATGCAACAAGAATGGATCTGGGGGCTCGCCGGAGGCGGCCTCATCGGGATCGCGGGAGCGGTCTATCTACTAATCAACGGGCGTATCATGGGGGCCTCGGGCATCATTGGCAGCGTGGTCGATGGCACCGCAGGCAACCAGACATGGGAGCGGGTCTGGTTCATCGCAGGCCTATTCATCCTGCCGACCATCCTCTCTTACTGGGTAGGTCCGCGCGACAACTTCATCACCGACAACCTCTGGGCCATCGCCGCGGCGGGGATCCTCGTGGGCGTCGGCACGCGGCTGGCCAACGGCTGCACCTCGGGCCACGGCATCTGCGGCATGTCGCGCCTGTCGCTGCGGGGCTTTGTCGCCACAGTCTTTTATATCGGGGCCGGCGGCCTTTCGATCATCCTGTTCAAACATCTTCTGGGGGTCGTCTGATGCGCGGTCTGTTCGCTTTCATCGCCGGAGGCCTTTTCGGCGCCGGTCTTCTCGTCTCGGGCATGACCGATAGCCGCAAGGTTCAGGGCTGGCTCGATATTTTCGGCGAATGGGATCCGACCCTCGCCTTCGTTATGGGCGGGGCAATGCTGCCAATGGCAATCGCATGGCGGATCGCGCGCGGGCGCAATCCCGCGCTTGGCGGCCTCTTCCCGCCCAAGCCCGAACAGCGCGTCGGCCGCAACCTCGTCCTCGGCTCGATCCTCTTCGGCGCAGGCTGGGGGCTTGTCGGCCTCTGCCCCGGCCCCTCGGTCGCCTCGCTCTCTTATGGCGGCATAGGCGGGGTCGTGTTCATCCTTTCGATGTTCGGCGGTATGTGGGCCGCACCGATGGTGCGCTCAAGACTAGACGCGGCACTAGTCACGGCCTAAAGATCGCGGATGCAAATACGCCCGATCACAGATAAATACGCAGTCTCGCCGCAGATTGATCCCGCCGATGTTCCGGCGATCAAGGCGGCGGGATTTACCACGGTCATCTGCAACCGCCCCGATGCCGAGGTTCCGATGGAGCTTCAGTCGGCCGTGATGCGCATTGCGGTGGAGGCGGCGGGGCTGACCTTCGTCGACATCCCCGTAAGCCATCAGACGCTCAACCTCGGCATGGTCGAGGCGCAATTCGCAGCGATCGACGCTTCGGCAGGACCGGTTTTGGCCTACTGCGCCTCGGGCAATCGCTGTTCGATCGTCTGGAGCCTTGGGCAGGCAGGCAAATTGCCGGTGGACGAGATTATCGCGACCGTAGCGCGGGCCGGATACGATCAGTCGGCCCTTCGGCCACAGCTGGAAGCGCTGTCGCGTCGTTAGTCATCAAAGCCTTGGATCGGCGTTGGCTCTCCCAACGGGTCTTCGACTGTGTCGTCCGGCAGCCGCATCCGAGGGGCGTTGAAGTGTCCGCCTTCTTCCATCGCGATCTCGGGCCTTGGTTCGACCCGGACCGCCCGCATCCCTCCCGATTGCCCAAGCCGGCAATTTGCGATGCAGCTACCGTCTGATGCTTCAAGGCTGACAGCGCTGATATCCAGCTCCAAAAGCGGCAGCACCTGACCGACCTTCAACGTTTCCGCAATTGCCAGCGGCAACCGCAGGCGGCCAAGGACCGCCTCGACCTCGGTCGGCGTCTGCATGACAACTTCGTTCATCTGTACCGGCCAGCCTGCACGGCCGCGACGCTCGGGGTGATCTTCTGGCGCGGCAATGGCCACCGGTAAAGCAAAGGCGATTTCGCCCTGACGCCCGCCGGCCCCAAGATCGAGTGTCATGCGAAAGATTTTGTAGGCGCGCTCCGGCAATGCCAGGCGGAGCGCCATCACACCGGAAAACTTGCGCCCGACGGCGATCGTAGGAAACCAGTCCCCCGGCGAAGAGGTGCCGCAGTCGCGCTGAATGGCCGTCATGAGCCCCGTCAGGAACGGCTCGACTAGGGCGGCGTCAACTTCTGTCGGACTTCGGACTTCGGCGGTGACAGGTCTGATCCGGCCTGTGGTCATCATCTCCCCGGCAGCCGCCAAGACTTCAGGATCAGCGATGACGAGGCCGACCAGCCCTTCGGGCGCAACGAGTCCGATAAGGCAATGCCCCTTGCCCAGAGGAGAAACGAGATCGTCCAGCCCGCTTTGAGCGATCTCGACGCCGATCACGTCGATCTCTGCGCCAAAAACATCCCGCGAGGCCCGCGCGACTGCCATCCGCAAAGCGCGCATTGGCGTTTGCGAGCCGCCGCCTTCGGCCTGCGCAGGTTTTGCAAGCTTGCGCGCCAGTATTCCTGCACTTGCCGTGGACATCACCCTGCCTTCCGCTGTCGTGCAGAAATTAGGACGTCGTTGCTAACAAATGATTGCCTGAGGCCGCTATGGCAGGATCACCCGAAACGCTGCGCCGCCTTGTCCCGGCAAATACGAAATCGACCCGCCGAGCCGGATCATGATCTCGCGACAGATCGCAAGGCCAAGCCCGGCACCGCCCGCTTTGCGGTGATCAGAAAGGCGCGAAAACTTTTCGAAGATCATTTCCTGATGTTCCTTGCCGATACCCGCACCATTGTCGATGAAATCAACCGCCATCCTGCCACCCGCCTTGCGCACCACAATCCTCAGCACGGGCTCGGCCGCAGTGCAGTATTTCTGGGCATTGGCGATGAGATTGATGAACACCTGCGTCAAGCGGTCTAGGTCCGTGTCCAGTGCAATCGCTTCCTCTGCCCGCTTGCGCTGGATCTTGATCGCGCTTTCGCCAACGACAGAGGCCGCGATAGCCCGGTCGATCACATCGCGCAGGTGCCCTTCTTGCCGGCTCAACGTGCCCTGCCCGTTTTCAAGAACATTGAGATCGAGAAGATCGTCCAGAAGCCGGGTGAGCCGCACCGCCTCGTCATGGATAATACCCGCGTGTCGCGCCTGCATTTCCGCAGAAGCTCCACCTTCGCGCAGAATGTCCGAGAAGGATCGGATCGAGGTCATTGGCGTTCTCAGTTCATGGCTGATCTGACCTAGGAAGGCGTCTTTCTGGATCGACAGGGCGGTCAGCTTTTCATTCGCCTCCTGCAATTGCCGCGCGGTACGTTCCTGTTCGGCGGACTTGGCTTCAAGACGAGAGGAATACTCCATGATCTGAGCGGTCTCGTCCGCCACGGCGATCAGGTCTTCCACCGAAACGCTGGCCCCCTGCACCAGTTGCCCCACCATCGCGTGAGCCGTTGCCGCCCCCACCGAGCCGGCAAGCTCGCGCTCGAGATCCTCAACGAACTTGGGTGTCACTTCGGGCAGATACCCCTCCTTCCCTTGAAGCCGGGCCTCGCGCTGAAAAATGTCCTGTGCCTCGGTCGAGCCCAATATCCTTTGGGCCATTACCAAGAGGTCTTCGGCCTCGGCGCCACCATGCGTCCACGACCGGGTGCCGGTGGAATGTTCGAAAACGTCGACGAACTGCGCCCCCTGAAGCCGCTCGAGCGGGAGAGGAAATGTCAGGACCGAACCGATCACAAACGCGGCCGAATTGAGCAGCATCGACCACAAGACCGCATGAATGACGGGATCGAGCCCGGCAAACCCAAAGAGCGCCTGGGGGCGGAGCCAAGCCAAGCCAAACGGCCCCTGTTCCAAAACGATCTGCGGAATGACCTCACCTGCCCCGAACGAAGGCAAGAACAAGGACCAGGCCCAAATCGCAAATCCCGTGATCAGCCCTGCAGCGGCGCCCCAGCGCGTGGCTCCGCGCCAATAGAGGCCGCCAATCATCGACGGAAGGATCTGCACCACGCCGGTAAAAGAGATCAGGCCAATCGCCGCCAGAGCCTCACCGCCGCCTGAGAGGCGATAGTAGACATAGCCAAGCAGCAGGACGCCACCAATGGACAGTCGACGCGCCAAGAGCACCGCATAGCGCACATCGCCCGACATCATAGCCCCGCCGGCCCGGCTCGACAGCCAGATCGGCACGACGATGTGGTTCGACACCATCGTCGAGAGCGCGATGGTGGCAACGATGACCATTGAGGTCGCTGAGGAAAACCCGCCAAGGAAGGACAGGATGGCAAGGCCCGAGCGCCCTTCCGCAAGCGGCACGGTCAGAACGAACAGGTCGGGGTTTGATCCGTCCGGCAAAAGATCGAGGCCGACCACCGCGATCGGCACGACGAACAGGCTCATGACCATCAAATAAAGCGGAAAGGCCCAGCTGGCGGTTGAGAGCCGGCTTTCGTCATCGTTCTCGACCACGAGAACCTGAAACATCCGTGGCAGGCAAAGGAACGCCGCGCCGGACAGAAAGATCAGACCGAACCACCTTCCGCCCGGCGGCGACCATTCCGCGATCTTCGACGCATCGATCAAATCGAGAGTTGGCCCTACCCCGCCGGCCACCCCCCAGACGACGAAAACCCCGACCGCCACAAGCGCGCAGAGCTTGACCACCGCTTCGACGGCGATCGCCATGACGATGCCATTGTGGCGCTCGTTGGCGTCAAGGTTCCGTGTTCCGAAAATCACGGTGAAAAGCGTCAGGCCGACCGCCACCCAAAGTGCTGCCGAGGCCAGCTCCGGTGCGCCCCAGTTCTGACCAGAGGCATTGGCGAACACCGCTGTCGAAAGCGTCACGGACTGAAGCTGAAGGGCGATATAGGGGGTCGCCGCGACCACCGCGATCAGGGTGACGATCACGCCCAGTGCTGTCGATTTGCCAAACCGAGACGAGATGAGATCGGCGATAGAGGTGATGCGCTGGCTGCGGCCGATCCGGACAAGTTTGCGCAGGACCCACCACCAGCCGATCATCACAATGGTCGGGCCCAGATAGATCGTGATGAATTCGAGGCCCGAGCGAGCCGCATAGCCGACGGCCCCGTAGAAGGTCCAAGCCGTGCAATAGATCGAAAGCGAAAGAGTATAGACCAGCGACGACCGAAGCCACTTGCCCCTCCCGCGTTCGGCCTGCCTTTCGGCGACAAAGGCGATGATGAAGAGAAAGGCCACATAGGCCAGCGAGACAGCGACCAGAAGATTGAAGGAGACCATCAGCGCTCCTCTTTGCCGGAGTCGCTTTCAGGTTCCAGCTTGAGCCTGCGCGATATGATCGCGGCGACAGCGATGAGCCCTGACCAGATTACAAAGAGAAAGATCATGACGTCCGACGTGCCGCGGCCGTCGTTGCCGACCAGTTTCCAGATCAGCGGAAGGGCAAAGAGAACCGCCGCCAGAACCGGCAGGAGACGCGCCACATCCTGAAGTCTGCGCTGCCGATAGGAAGCCCGCTCGAGAAAGACCAGCTTTTTGCCTCGCGTCGCCATTGGCTAGGTCGTCACGAGAGCACGGACGTTTTCGATCACCTCGGCATTTGAAAAGGGCTTGGTGATGAAACGGTTGACCCCGAGTTTCTCGGCAAGTTCCCGGTCGCGGGTTTGTCCCCTCGCGGTCAGCATCAAAACCGGCAGGGCCTGCATCTCGGGATCGGCCCGAAGATCGCGCAGAATGTCAAAGCCGCTCTTTCCGGGTAGCATGACGTCGAGGATCACCAAATCCGGCGGCGTGGCGCGGATCCGCTCGTTGGCGTTTACGCCATCGGAATGGGTGTGCACCGTCCAGCCATCCCGCGAGAGGATGAAACTGAGCGCCTCGATAATATTGGGTTCGTCCTCGATCACCAGGACACGTTTGCCCATAGCCCATGCCCCTCCCAAGGCTCTGTGCGATCCGGTCGTTGCCGCCGACTATCACGGCAAAGCCGTGGGCTGTCAAAGCCCCAAGGGCGATCAGGCCAGAAGGCTCGGCTCGCGCCGGGCCGGACAGGCAGGCCGCGGGCAGATGCGGCAGCCGCCCCCCGCATCAAGCGCGGCTGTTTCGCCGGCAGGCGCCGCCTGCACCAGCATCACCGCCTCGACTGGCGAGAGCCCGTCAAACCGCAAAGGGCCGAGCGGCCCGGCAATTGCGTGGCAGAGAAAACGGCGCCCACCCTCGCCCGGCAGGGCGACGATCGCGCGGATCGGCTGGCCGGGGCGCGACAGCGCCTGAAACAGCGGCCATACAGGACAGGCCGCCACAGCACGTGGCAGGCCAAAGCCCTCGATCGTCTTGAGGCGCGTCACAGCGCCCGCCCCATCGCAAGAGGCAAAACCAAAGGCCGGATGCGCCGGGCGCTCAGGAAGGCTCGATAGGCGCCGCAGGATGGCGGCCGGTCCGACCCCAAACATTTCCGCCAGAAGCGCCGGGTCGTGGCGCCTTTCGATCGCGGCGGCCTCGAAAGCGCCGAGAGGCATGGCCTGAGCATCATCCCGATAAACGCCGAGGCGGCCCCGCAGAAGGACTTCTGCCGCCGGTCCTGTCAGCGCCGCCGCAACGACCAACTCCTCAACCACTGCATCGGAGTGGGCCGGTCCTTCCAGATCAGCGATGTGATGCCCGTGCCTGTCGAAATAGGCCTCAACCTCTTCAACCGGAGACAACGCCATAGCCCCGCCATCGGCGGGGGCTTCGAGATAGCCGACAAGGGCGCGGCTGCTGTCGGCAAGACGCTGGCTGTCGTTATAGATGTTGCGATGAAATCGTTCCTGCCAGTCGCGGTCCAGAACCTCGCCGCCAACCAGAATCGAGGAGGTGGACCGGATTGATGTCACTGCAGAAATTACCTCGTGCAACGATGTTGAAAGCTGCGGATCATGCGCCATCCTGTCCGTAAGCGATTTGACCCTGGCTTCAAGCCGGGCAATCTGCGCCGCCTGATCCGTCACAAGGCCAGCCCAGCCGGGAAAGCGCCCTGCGAACTCTTCTGTTCGGTTGATTTCAGCATCAGCCGCAGGTCGCGTCGCGGCAGCTCCGCGCAAATCCTGGATCAACGCGGTTTCCGCGCCTTCGGAAAGCTGCGTCGGATCAAGGCCGAGGGCGCGGGCAAGATCGTTAAGAACGCGGCCACCGATTCTGCGCCGGTTGTGCTCGATAAGATTGAGATAGGACGCAGATATTCCGGCGGCCTTGGCCAGATCGGCCTGCCGCATCGCAGCATCCAGCCTGCGTTCTCGAATTCGGGAGCCTGTGAGTTGCCGCTGGGTCACTTTACGCCTGACATTTTCAGTTGATTTCCGGTGCTTTCTGCAGATGCAAGCAAATTACTTTACAAACTACACTCAGAATTTGTGTAAGTCTTTACAAAATTTTTATTTCTCTTGAGGGACTTGTTGCGAATTTTTCGAACCGCGTCCGATAATGACGGCAGCATTGTAAAATGCGTGCAGTCGGAGTGTGGAGGCTTCGGCAGCTATCATGAAAGGGAGGGACTCATGTCCAAAATGAACTTCTCACGTCGTGGCGTGCTGAAGACAGGTGCCGTAACCGGCGCCGGTCTTGCGCTTCCGACTATCTTCACGTCCTCGGCTTCGGCCTATACCAACGAACCGACCGGCTCCTCGGTCAAGTTCGGCTTCAACGTTCCCCAGACCGGCCCCTACGCCGAAGAGGGCCTCGACGAGCTTCGCGCCTTTGAGCTCGCCGTTCAGCACCTCAATGGCGAGGGCGACGGCGGCATGCTCAACACGATGTCGTCGAAAACCCTCGGCGGCAACGGCGTTCTCGGCAAGAAGGTCGAGTTCGTCACCGGCGACACCCAGACAAAATCTGACGTGGCGCGGGCATCGGCTCAGTCGATGATCCAGAAAGACGGCGTTGTCATGGTTTCCGGCGGTTCATCGTCGGGTGTGGCCGTTGCGGTTCAGAGCCTTTGCCAGGAAGCCGGCATTATCTTCATGGCCGCGCTGACCCACTCGAACGACACCACGGGCAAGGACCGGAAAGCCAACGGCTTCCGCTACTTCTTCAACGCCTATATGTCGGGCGCTGCTATCGCTCCGGTGCTCTCGAGCGCCTATGGCAACGAGCGCCGCGCCTACCACCTGACCGCCGACTACACCTGGGGCTGGACCCAGCAGGAATCGATCGCGGCCTCGACCGAAGCCCTTGGTTGGGAAACCGTCTCCAACGTGCTGACCCCGGTCGGCGCCGGCGACTTCTCGTCCTATATCGCTCCGGTGATCAACTCGGGCGCGGATGTTCTGATCCTGAACCACTACGGCGGAGACATGGTCAACTCGCTCAGCCAGGCTGTTCAGTTTGGTCTGCGCGACAAGATGGTGAACGGCAAGCAGTTCGAGATCATCGTTCCGCTCTACTCGGAGCTGATGGCTGCGGGCGCTGGCTCCAACATTCAGGGTGTCTATGGCACCATGAACTGGAACTGGCAGCTGCAGGATCCGGGCACCCAGGCTTTCGTCAAGTCGTTTGGCGAAAAGTATGGCCGTCCGCCGTCAGGCGCCGCCCACACCGCCTATGTGCAGACCCTGCTCTATGCGGATGCGGCCACCCGTGCGGGCACCTTCGAGCCCTGCCAGATCGGGGCCGCCCTTGAGGGCTTCGAGTTCGACGGCATGGGTATCGGCCCGACAACCTACCGCGCCGAAGACCACCAGTGCTTCAAGGACGTGCTCGTCATGAAGGGCAAAGACAGCCCGGCCAACGAATACGATACCCTTGAGATCGTCGAAGTGACCCCGCGCGCTCAGGTCGAGTATGCGGCCGATCACCCGATGTTCGGTGGTGCCGAGGCCAGCCTCGGCGAATGCAACAACGGCTAATCCGTTAGCAACAGAACCGGCCGCGCCAGACGCGGCCGGTTCACAATTGGCCCTGCCTTGCGCGGGCCGTCTGATTTCCAAGGACAGGGTGGGACCATGGACGCTTTATTCCTCCAGATCCTCAACGGGCTTGAAAAAGGTGGTGCCTATGCGCTGATCGCGATGGGCCTTACGCTTATTTTCGGCACGCTGGGCGTGGTCAATTTCGCGCACGGCGCGCTTTTCATGATCGGCGCCTTCGTGGCCGTCACGATGCAGCGCATCTTTAACATCAGCCTCGAGATCGTCGACGCGACCCAGAAGGATTTTCTGGGCAATCCGCTCAAGGTCAAGGTCCCCTATGTGATCGAATGGTTTGGCGAGGGCTTCGGCGGCTTCCTGATTGATTGGTCGGTGCCTCTGGCGATCTTGCTCGCCATCCCTGTCATGATGCTGGTTGGTTTCGTGATGGAGCGCGGCCTGATCAAGCATTTCTACAAGCGTCCGCACGCCGACCAGATCCTCGTAACCTTTGGCCTCGCCATCGTTCTTCAGGAAATCGTCAAGTATTTCTTCGGCGCCAACCCGATCCCGACCCCCGCGCCGTCCGACTATCGCGGCACGATTGATATGGCTTTCTTCGGCCTGAACCTCTCCTACCCTATCTGGCGCCTGATCTACTTCTTCTTCTCGGCCGCCGTGATCGCCGCTGTCTTTGCCTTCCTACAATTCACAACTTTCGGCATGGTTGTCCGCGCGGGCATGGCCGACCGCGAGACCGTGGGCCTTCTCGGCATCGACATCGACCGCCGCTTTACCCTGATGTTCGGCATTGCTGCCGCTGTCGCGGGCCTTGCGGGTGTGATGTATACGCCAATCCTGTCGCCCAACTATCATATGGGAATGGACTTCCTCGTGCTGTCGTTCGTTGTCGTTGTTGTCGGCGGCATGGGCTCCTTGTCGGGAGCCGTGGCAGCGGGATTCCTTTTGGGCATCCTCCAGGCCTTTGCCTCGATGAACGAGGTAAAGGACATCATTCCCGGTATCGACCAGATCATCATCTATCTCGTCGCCATCGTCATTCTGCTTACCCGTCCGCGTGGCCTTCTGGGCCGCAAGGGCGTGATGGAGGACTAGTCCATGCTCGGCCTGTCGCAAAAAGACACCCGCTTTCTCTTCATCGTCATTGCACTGACCCTGCTGACGCCCTTCCTTCTCAACCCCTTCCCGACCGACTCGGCGCTGGCGCAGTTCAACGCGGGCTATCCGGCCCTGATGCAGCGTTTTGCGATCTATGGCCTCATGGCGATCGGGTTCAACATCCTCTTCGGCCTGACCGGATACCTCTCCTTCGGCCACGCCGCCTTCCTCGGCGTCGGCTCCTACGCTGCGGTGTGGATGTTCAAGCTTCTGTCGATGAACGTTTTGCCGGCTATCATCATGGCGACGCTGCTGGCCGGCCTCTTTGCGCTTGTCATCGGCTTCATCTCACTGCGGCGCTCGGGCATCTACTTCTCGATCCTGACGCTCGCATTTGCCGAGATGTCCTATCGTCTGGCCTATTCGGTCTTTACACCGGTCACCAACGGCGAATCGGGTTTGCAGCTTGGCCTCAAGGATCCGCGCATCCTTGACGCGCCGCTGACATCGGCCAGCCTGCCCGTGCCGGGCCTCTTCGGGCTTAAGATGAACTCGAGCTGGACCCTCGACCTTGGCCCCTGGGATTTCACCTTCAACGTCGGCTACTATTTCTGCGCCGTGGTGGCGATCCTCGGCTTCTACCTCAGCCTGAGAATCTTCCGCTCGCCCTTTGGCCTTATGCTGCGGGCGATCAAATCGAACCAGAACCGCCTCAACTATACTGGCCTCAACTCACGCCCCTACACTCTTGCAGCATTCGTGATCTCGGGGATGTATGCCGGCCTCGCCGGTGGCCTCCTTGCGGCAATGGATCCGCTGGTGGGGGCCGAAAGGATGCAGTGGACCGCGTCTGGCGAGGTCGTCTTGATGACCATTGTGGGCGGCGTCGGCACGCTGATGGGCCCTGTCCTTGGCGCGGGCTTCATCAAATATGCCGAGAACATCTTCTCGAAGATCAACGAGAGCATCCTTCACAGCTGGTTCAGCTGGCTGCCGGACGGGCTTGAGGATGCCGTTGTCTGGATCTTCGCCCGCTTCGTCGGCGAAGGCTGGCACCTGACGCTGGGCCTGATGTTCATGGTCATCGTGATCGCCCTGCCCGGCGGCCTCGTCGAAGGGGGGCAGCGCATCGCCCGCTTCTTGCGCCGCAAGTCGGACGACAGCGCCGCCACCACAACGCCCGCCGAATAGGGAGAAACCCATGAGCATTCTCGAAGTCAAAGGCGTCAACAAGCGCTTCGGCGGCCTTCAGGCGCTTGGAAACGTGAACCTCAGCGTGAAGGAAGACACCTGCCACGCGATCATCGGCCCCAATGGCGCCGGCAAATCGACCCTTCTGAACTGCCTCGTCGGCAAGCTGATCCCCGACAGCGGCTCGGTCGTCTTCGACGGCCAGTCGGTCCTCGGCCGCAAGCCGCACGAGATCAACCAGATGGGCATCAGCCGGGTATTCCAGACACCGGAAATCTTTGGCGATCTCACGGTCATCGAAAACGTGATGATCCCCTGCTTTGCCAAGCGCGACGGCTCATTCCGGATGCACGCCTATGAGGCGGTTCATCAGGAGAAGGGGATCATTGAGCAGGCCGAGGCAATTCTTGCCGACGTCAATATGCTCGACAAGCGGCACATGCACGCCGCTTCGCTCAGCCGTGGCGACAAGCGCCGCCTCGAGATGGCCATGTGCCTCGTGCAGGAGCCGCGCCTTCTTTTGCTCGACGAGCCGACCGCCGGTATGGCGCGTGCCGATACCAACAACACGATCGAGTTGCTCAAGGAGATCCGCAAGAAGCGTAGGATCACCATGGCGATCATCGAACACGACATGCATGTGGTGTTCAGCCTCGCCGAAAGGATCACCGTTCTGGCGCAGGGCACGCCTCTGGTGGAAGACACTCCGGAGAACATCAAGGGCCATCCGAAGGTGCGCGAAGCGTATCTTGGTGAAGCTCAAGTCTAGGGAAGAATGCTATGACCCACGTTGAGCAAAAGAGCATTGACGGCCGCTTCGACAAAGACCGCAACATGGCGGCCACCGCGCCCAAATTCCTGTCTGTCTGGGATATCCGCGCCTACTATGGCGAGAGCTATATCGTTCAGGGCGTGAGCTTTGATATCCATGAGGGCGAAATCCTTGCCCTTCTCGGCCGCAATGGCGCCGGCAAGACCTCGACCCTACGCGCCATCGCCCGGCTCGATGATCCCGCGCTCAAGCACGGCGAGATCTGGCTCGATCACAAACCGCTGCACGAGATGAAGGCCTTTCAGGCCGCACAGGCCGGGATCGCGCTCGTTCCCGAAGACAGGCGCATCATCCCGGGCCTCACGGTCGAGGAAAACCTGCAACTGGCACAGATCGCCCCGCCCAAGGGCTGGTCACTCGCGCGCATCTATGAGCTCTTCCCGCGCCTGGGCGAGCGCCGCAAGCAGGAAGGCACGACCCTGTCGGGCGGCGAACAGCAGATGTTGGCCATCGCCCGCGCCCTGGCCCGCGACATCAAGGTTCTGCTCCTTGACGAGCCCTACGAGGGCCTCGCCCCGGTGATCGTTCAGGAAATCGCCAAGACCCTCGCCATTATCCGCGACCAAGGCATTACCACGATCATCGTCGAGCAAAA
This sequence comes from Marivivens sp., assembly GCA_024642185.1. GTDB lineage: Bacteria > Pseudomonadota > Alphaproteobacteria > Rhodobacterales > Rhodobacteraceae > RFZI01. The sequence goes on from JAHEBR010000002.1 coordinate 27,752, forward strand.
CGCCGTTGCCGCGCTGAAACTCGCTGATCGCGCCGTGATCCTCGACACCGGAACCGTGGTTTATGACGGCTCGGCACAGGAAGTGCTTGATGACGAGGCGCTGAGAGCGAAATATCTCGCCATCTGATCGATTGCGACTCCGCGTCAGCGGAGCCGCAACACCCACCAAGAATTGGGGAAAGCCATGACCAAACTCTATCCGCCCTCCGCCGATTTCGCGGCCAACGCCCATATCGACAAAGCCAAGTATGACGAGATGTATGCGGCCTCGGTAGCCGACCCAGACAAGTTCTGGGCCGAACACGGCAAGCGGATCGACTGGATCAAGCCCTTCTCCAAGGTCAAGAACACAACCTTCGCCTATCCCGATGTCTCGATCAAATGGTTCGAGGACGGCGAGCTTAACGTCGCGGCCAACTGCATCGACCGTCACCTCGAGACCCGCGGCGACCAGATCGCGATCATCTGGGAAGCGGACGATCCCAATATCTCCAAGCACATCACCTATCTCGAGCTTTCCGAGCAGGTGAACAAATTCGCCAACGTCCTGAAATCCCAAGGCGTCAAAAAAGGCGATCGCGTCATCCTCTATATGCCGATGATCCCCGAGGCCGCCTACGCCATGCTAGCCTGCGCCCGCGTCGGCGCGGTGCATTCCATCGTGTTCGCCGGCTTCTCGCCCGACGCGCTCGCCAGCCGCATCTCCGACTGCAGCGCCTCGCTCGTCATCACCGCCGATGAGGCCCCGCGCGGCGGCAAGAACACACCGCTGAAGGTCAACGTCGACAAGGCCATGGCGATCTGCGGCGATGTGAAAACCCTCGTGGTCGAGCGCACCGGCGGTAGCGTGCCGATGAAAGAAGGGCGCGACACCTATCTCCACACGGTCATGGCCCATGCCTCGACCGATTGCCCGCCCGAGGTGGTGAACGCCGAAGACCCGCTCTTTATCCTCTACACCTCCGGCTCAACCGGCAAACCCAAGGGCGTCTTGCATACCTCGGGCGGCTATCTCGTCTGGGCCTCGATGACCCACGAGATGGTGTTCGACTATCACGACGGCGATATCTACTGGTGCACCGCCGACGTGGGCTGGGTCACTGGCCACAGCTATATCGTCTATGGCCCGCTCGCCAACGGCGCGACGACGCTGATGTTCGAAGGCGTGCCCTCCTACCCCGATTTCGGTCGCTTCTGGGCGGTTTGCGAGAAGCACAAGGTCAACCAGTTCTACACCGCCCCCACCGCGATCCGCGCGCTCATGGCGCATGGGCCCGACTGGGTAAACAAGCACGACCTCTCGTCGCTCAAAGTCCTTGGCACCGTGGGCGAGCCGATCAACCCCGAGGCCTGGAACTGGTATAACGACGTGGTCGGCAAAGGCACCTGCCCGATCGTCGACACCTGGTGGCAGACCGAAACCGGCGGCCACCTGCTGACCCCCCTCCCCGGCGCCATCGCCACCAAGCCGGGCTCGGCCACCGTGCCCTTCTTCGGCGTCCAGCCGGTGATCCTCGATCCCACCACGGGCCAGGAAATCACCGAGACCGCCGCCGAAGGCGTCCTGTGCATGAAAGACAGCTGGCCCGGCCAGATGCGCTCGGTTTTCGGCGATCACGAGCGCTTCGTGAAAACCTATTTCTCCGACTACAAGGGCTATTACTTCTCCGGCGACGGCTGCCGCCGCGACGAAGACGGCTACTACTGGATCACCGGCCGCGTCGATGACGTGATCAACGTCTCCGGCCACCGGATGGGCACCGCCGAGGTCGAAAGCGCGCTTGTCGCCCACCCCAAGGTCTCCGAATCTGCCGTCGTCGGATTCCCGCACGAGATCAAGGGCCAAGGCATCTACTGCTACGTCACCCTGATGGATGGCGAGGAATATACCGACGCGCTGAAAACCGAGCTGCGCAACTGGGTCCGCAAGGAAATCGGCCCTATCGCCTCGCCCGATGTAATCCAGTGGGCGCCGGGCCTGCCGAAAACCCGCTCGGGCAAGATCATGCGCCGTATCCTGCGCAAGATCGCCGAAAACGATTTCGGCGCTTTGGGCGATACCTCGACCCTCGCCGACCCTTCCGTGGTCGACGACCTGATCGCAAACCGCGGCAAGTAAGTCTCCCTCTGGCCCCGGACATCTCTCCCGGGGCCTCTTTTCTTTTGGCAGAAAATACTCCGGGGTCCGGGGCAGAGCCCCGGGGCTTGCCGCCTGTGCTAACCCTTTGGCAAGATTCCCGTCTTAATATCCCGAGTCGGGTGAGGGCGTCGGATTGCGGACGCACAAAATGGATCTCGTAACCTTTCCAGTCAGCACTGCGGCGGTGACGGCTCCCGCACGCCCCGCCTCTGCGGCCGACCCTGCACCTGTCGCTTCGGTGCGCCAAGCAGAGCCACCGGCAACCAATCACCGACCCCGTCCAGATGAGCCGGCCGTTCGCGATGCCAGCCGGATCGAGGAGGCTGGAAAACCGCGCGCGCTCAAACCCTATGGGGTGATCATTCTTCCGGATCGCGAGGCGAACCTCAAAGGCGACAAGGCAGCTTCCCGGGCGAGCTGGGAACATCCCCCTCCGGCCCAATCACCCTTACAGGCGTCGAGCGAGCTCTCTGTTGAGTTCGAACAAGCCCCTGACACCGACGACAGGGAGATTTCGGAAAATCGGTCACCTGACCCAACGTCATAAAATCGCCCGAGCCGCCTTTCCACCTTCGCGCGCTTGCCATATATACCTTAAGATCACGTTCCCGCCTTCGGGCTGCGGAGCGATATCGAAACAGGCAACGGGCCGAGGAAAACATGAGCACCAACAATAGCCATGACAGCGACGTGAGCTTTATCCGCGCGCTGGCAGAACTGCTGCGTGAAAACGATCTCACCGAACTTCAGGTCAAGCGCGAATATGGCGAAGACGACAGCCTGAATGTCCGCGTGAGCCGCCAGACTCAGATCGTCACAACCGTTTCCGCGCCTGCCGCTGTCGCCGCCCCCGCGGCCGCACCTGCCGCCGCTGCTGCCCCCGCGGCTTCGGCCGATCCCGCCTCGCATCCCGGCGCTGTGGCCTCACCGATGGTTGGCACCGTTTATCTCGCCCCTGAACCGGGCGCCGCCGCGTTCATCACCGTCGGCCAGCAGGTCAAGGAAGGCGATACCATCCTCATCATCGAAGCGATGAAGACGATGAACCAGATCCCGGCGCCGCGCTCGGGCAAGATTGCCCGCCTCCTCGTCGAAGACGGTGCCGCCGTCGAATACGGCGCGCCCCTCGTGATCATCGAATAAGGCCCCGCCCATGTTCGAGAAAATCCTGATCGCCAACCGCGGAGAGATCGCCCTGCGCGTGGTGCGCGCCTGCCGCGAGATGGGGATCAAATCGGTCGCCGTCCACTCCACCGCAGACGCCGATGCCATGCACGTCCGCATGGCCGACGAGGCCGTGTGCATCGGCCCCAACCCCTCGTCGCAAAGCTATCTGAGCTTCCCCTCGATCATCTCGGCCTGCGAGATCACCGGGGCGCAGGCGATCCACCCGGGCTATGGCTTCCTGTCGGAAAATGCCGCCTTCGTGCAGGCCGTCGAGGATCATGGGCTAACTTTCATCGGCCCCTCGGCCGAACATATCCGCCAGATGGGCGACAAGATTACCGCCAAGGACACCGCCAAGATACTCGGGATCCCCGTGGTTCCCGGCTCCGCGGGCGGCGTGCCCGACCTCGGCACCGCCAAGCGTGTCGCGGCCGAGATGGGCTATCCGGTCATCATCAAGGCCACAGCCGGCGGCGGCGGGCGCGGGATGAAAGTCGCGAAATCCGAGAAGGAAATCGAAACCGCCTTCCTCACCGCCCGCTCCGAGGCCAAGGCCGCCTTCGGCAATGACGAGGTTTATATGGAGAAATACCTCCAGAAGCCGCGTCACATCGAGATTCAGGTCTTTGGCGATGGCATGGGCAAGGGCGTCCACCTCGGCGAGCGCGACTGCTCGCTGCAGCGCCGCCACCAGAAGGTTTTCGAAGAGGCCCCCGGCCCCTGCATCACCCCTGAAGAACGCGCCCGCATCGGCAAAATCTGCGCCGACGCCATCGGCAAGATGGGCTATTCCGGCGCGGGCACGATCGAATTCCTCTATGAAGACGGCGAGTTCTATTTCATCGAGATGAACACCCGCCTGCAGGTCGAACATCCTGTCACCGAAAGCATTTTCGGCCAGGATCTCGTGCGCGAACAGATCCGCGTGGCGGCGGGCCTCGGCCTGTCGTTCACCCAGGACGACCTCAAGATCAACGGCCATTCGATCGAGGTGCGGATCAATGCCGAGCGCCTGCCCAATTTCGCCCCCTGCCCTGGCAAGATCACCCAGTATCACGCCCCGGGCGGCCTTGGCGTGCGGATGGATTCAGCGCTCTACGATGGCTACCGGATCCCGCCCTATTACGACAGTCTGATCGGCAAGCTTATCGTCCATGGCCGTGACCGGCCCGAGGCGCTGGCGCGGCTCAAGCGGGCGCTGGGCGAGTTGATCGTCGACGGGATCGACACCACGGTGCCGCTGTTCCACGCGCTCCTCGAGGAGCCGGACGTTCTGTCGGGCAACTACAATATCCACTGGCTGGAAAAGTGGCTCGAGGCCAATCTGCATTGATCCGGCGGGCGTCGGCATGAGGGACGATCCCGCTCATCTGACGCCCGATCTTCTGTTGATGGCCTATGCCTCGGGCATCTTCCCGATGTCGGAGGGCCGGGACGATCCAGAGATCTTCTGGGTCGATCCGCGCCAACGTGGCATCATCCCTCTGGACGGTTTCCACATCTCCCGAAGCCTTGCGCGCAAGATCCGGCAGGAACCTTTCGGGATCACTTTTGATACCGATTTTGCCGGCGTGGTCGATGGCTGCGCCGATCGCCCAGAGACTTGGATCAATGGACCGATCCGCGCACTCTATCTGGCGCTCTTTGAGCGAGGGATTGCCCATTCCATCGAGGTATGGGACGGGGATGACCTTGTGGGCGGGGTCTATGGCGTTGCCCTTGCGGGCGCCTTCTTTGGCGAGAGCATGTTCTCGCGCCGGACTGACGCCTCGAAGATCGCCTTGGCCTATCTCATCGCGCGGCTGCGGATGGCAGGATTCGTGCTATTTGATACGCAGTTCCTGACCGATCATCTCAAGACGCTGGGGGCCCAAGAGATCCCGAGGGCAGAGTATCGCCGCCGGTTGAGCGATGCGCTTGTGATGAAAGCGGAGTTCAGCACTGCGCCGGAGCCTAGGGCTCAGGACGTGCTGCAGCTCAGCATCCAGACGTCGTATCGCGGATGATCGAGCGCATTGAGCGCCGGGGCCGAGGCGATCATCCAGCCGGTGAAGATCGGCGTTGCGGCCCCATCATAGGCGATGGTCATCTCGCCGAAGGCATCGCCTGACGGGTTGTCTGTCGGGTAGCGGCAATCGCCGAGAGTGATCACAAGATGGCCGACCGTGGCGCTCTCGCCCGAGGTCAGAGTGAGGTCGGTTACAACGCCAGTGATCTTGTCGAGCACACGCAGGCGACCAGCAACACCTTGGCTTACGTGAATCTGTTGGGCGAGTTCCGGCCCCTGCTCGCCCAGAGCTTCAGATTCGGCGAGTGGTTCGAGCGGAGAGACTTCGATCGACTCCTGTGCCCCTACGGCCGCCGCATTGAGGGCAAGAACCAGCCCGCAAGTCGCCGCGACGCGGATCATTTATCCTCGCCGCCGGTGACGAATTTCAGGAGAAGCTGGACAACGCTGATCGAGCCTTGGGTGTCGAGGATCTGGGCGCCGTCCGCATAATTGTCGAACGAGCCACCGGGGACGATCTCGACGAAATTGCCACCCAAAAGGCCTTCTGAAGAAACGATTGCAGTACTGTCGTCGGGAACGGGAATGCCTTCGGCAATAGTCAAAGTGGCCTCTGCGCGGAAGGTCTCGGGGTTGAGCGAAAGGGCGGTGACGGATCCGACCTTTACGCCGGACATTCGGATATCGGTGCCGACGGTCACGCCTTCGGCGGAGCGGAACTCGGCGGTCAGGTCATAGCCGTCGCGCTCGGTGCTGAGGCCACTGACGCCCGCCGCATACCAAAGGAAGCCTGCCGCGACCGCGACGACCACGGCTCCGACAACGGTTTCGGTGACATTCTCGCGCATCGGGCGCTCCTATTCGGGCTGCCAGGCCTCGTAGTCGCTGCGGGCCGCCGGGTTGGCGGTGCGGCGGATCGAGCCGGTGGGCGCATAGGCCATGGCCGTGCCGGTCAGGTTTTCGACATGCGGCTTTTCCCAAGGCTTGTGCGCCATCGGGGTTTCGGTCGGCGGGGTGTCGAAGGTGCGGTGCAGCCAGCCGTGCCAATCGGCACCGATGCGGCTGCCTTCGATCTCGCCATTATAGATGACCCAGCGGCGCGCGTCGTCGCGGGTTTGGTAATAGACGTTGCCCTCGGCGTCTTGCCCGACCTTGACGCCCTTGCGCCAGGTGAAAAGCTGGGTGCCCAGTGTCTGCCCGTCCCACCAGGTAAAAAGCCGCTTGATCGTGTTCAGAAGGCCCATGGATCGTCTCCGGTAATGCTGTTCTGTCATGCCCCAAAGCGGGGCAAAGGTCCAGAGGGGAGGGAGGCCTTCGGCAGGGGGGCGCTGCCCCCGCGCCTTGCGGCGCTCCCCCGGAGTATTTCAGGCCAAAAGAAGATCAGGCGGGGAGGCGGGCGGTGACTTCGATCTCGATCTTCATTTCCGGCTCTTGCAGGCCGGCGACGATCATCGTGGCCGCCGGGCGGGCGGTGGCGAAGGCCTCTGAGGTGAGGGGCCAGCAGGCGGGCCAATCGGCCTTGTCGGGCAGAATGTAGCGGACGCGGAGGACGTGATCGAGGCTGCTTCCGGCGTTGTGCAAGGCGCGGCCGATGGTGCCGAGCGCGTTGCGGCACTGGTCGGTGACATCCTCGGGCATGGTCATGGTGGCGTAGTCGTAGCCGGTGGTCCCGGCCACATAGACGAGACCATCGGCAACAACGGCGCGGGAATAGCCGATCCGGGCTTCGAAGGGGGATCCGGTCGAGATATGGCGGACCGGATCCTTCATTCTAGCTGGCGCTGGCGGTCGCGGGTTTTTTCGCGCCGTCGGCGTGGATCATCAAGGGCGTCGCGCCGGGGCCGACCGCCTCTTCGTTGACGACGACCTCGGTGACGGACTCCATCCCCGGAAGTTCGAACATGGTTTCAAGAAGGATGTCTTCCATGATCGAGCGCAGGCCGCGCGCGCCGGTTTTGCGCTCGATGGCGCGTTTGGCGATGGCTTTGAGTGCGTCGTCGGTGAAGGTCAGCTTGGTGTCTTCGATCTCGAAGAGGCGCTGGTATTGCTTGACCAGCGCGTTTTTCGGCTCGGTCAGGATCGTTACCAGCGCGGCTTCGTCAAGGTCGGTCAGGGTGGCGAGGACCGGCAGGCGGCCGACGAATTCAGGGATCAGGCCGAATTTCAGCAGATCTTCGGGCTCGAGCTCTTTGAAAATCTCGCCCACGCCGCGGTCTTCGGGATCGCGCACATCGGCACCGAAGCCCATGCCTGAGCCTTTGCCGCGCTGCGAGATGATCTTCTCGAGGCCCGAGAAGGCGCCGCCACAGATGAAGAGGATGTTGGTGGTATCGACCTGCAGGAATTCCTGCTGGGGATGTTTGCGCCCGCCCTGCGGCGGCACGGAGGCCACGGTGCCTTCCATGATCTTCAAAAGCGCCTGTTGGACGCCCTCGCCCGAAACATCGCGGGTGATCGAGGGGTTGTCGGACTTGCGGGTGATCTTGTCGACCTCGTCGATATAGACGATGCCGCGCTGGGCGCGCTCGACGTTATATTCGCTGGCCTGAAGGAGCTTGAGAATGATGTTCTCGACATCCTCGCCGACATAGCCCGCCTCGGTGAGGGTGGTCGCATCGGCCATAGTGAAGGGCACATCGAGGATGCGGGCCAGCGTCTGTGCCAGCAGGGTCTTGCCGCAGCCCGTGGGGCCGATCAGCAGGATGTTGGATTTGGCGAGCTCGATATCGGCCGCTTTGGCCGAATGGTTAAGGCGCTTGTAATGGTTGTGGACCGCCACCGACAGGACGCGCTTGGCGTGCTGCTGGCCTATCACATAATCATCGAGGACGGCGCAGATTTCGCGCGGGGTCGGAACACCTTCGCCGGCTTTGAGGCCGGTCGATTTGGTTTCCTCGCGGATGATGTCCATGCACAATTCGACGCATTCGTCGCAGATAAACACGGTCGGGCCCGCGATCAGTTTGCGCACCTCGTGCTGGCTCTTGCCGCAAAAGCTGCAGTAGAGCGTGTTCTTGCTGTCGCCGCTTGTCGAATTCGCCATGCTATTCCTCTCGGCGTTATGCCGCTTGCTGGTCGCTCACCCTACCCTTGGTCATAAAGACTAGGACAGGGTGAAAAGGTCTACAACGGCAAAAACGCCGCGCCGAAGTAGTCCGGCTATTCCGTGGCGGCAGGGCGACGGGTCAGAATCTCGTCGATCAGGCCCCACTCTTTCGCCTCTTCGGGCGACATGAAGTTGTCGCGCTCGAGCGCGGCTTCGACCGCCTTAAGCTTCTGGCCGGTGTGTGTGACGTAGATCTCGTTCAGGCGCGTCTTGAGCTTTTGGGTTTCCTGCGCGTGGATCATGATGTCGGTCGCCTGGCCCTGATAGCCGCCCGAGGGCTGGTGCACCATGATCCGGCTGTTGGGCAGCGAAAAGCGCATGCCCGGCTCGCCTGCGGTCAGGAGAAGCGAGCCCATCGACGCGGCCTGGCCCACGCAGAGGGTCGAGACCTTGGGGCGGATGTATTGCATCGTGTCATAGATCGACAGGCCGGAGGTGACGACACCGCCGGGGCTGTTGATATACATCGAGATTTCCTTCTTCGGGTTCTCGGCCTCGAGGTGCAGAAGCTGCGCCACGACGAGCTGGCTCATGCCGTCGTGGACGGGGCCCGACACGAAGATGATGCGCTCTTTGAGAAGGCGCGAGAAGATGTCGTAGGCGCGCTCGCCGCGGGCTGTCTGTTCGACAACCATGGGGACGAGGTTCATGTAGGTCTCGATCGGATCTTTCATCGGGTCAGCCTTCTGGAGCGGGACGCGTACGTCGATAAACACAATGTCTTGCTCGAGTCTTAGTGGTCCGCGGCGGGGGCTTCAAGGGCACCCGGCTATTCGGCGTCGGGGCTGCCTTGTGATCTGTCGAGGGTGACGTCGAGAGCGGCCCCGAGAAGAACCAGATACGCCGTAATATAGAACCACATCAAAAGAGCAACGACCGCACCGATCGATCCGTAAACCTGATTGTAGGATGCAAAATTGGTGAGATAGACAGCAAGCCCCTGCGAGGAGCCGAACCAGATCAGGATGGCAAAGACCGAGCCGGGGCTAAGCACTGGCCAGTTGGCGCCGCCGCCCGCGGGGCCAAAACGGTAAAGCAGCCAAAGGCCGGAAAGAAGCAGCCCAATCGTGGCGAACCAGCGCACGATCTCCAGCGCCAGCGCGGAAGATCCAGCCACGCCAAAGGCCGAAAGAGCAATTGGTGCGACCACGACAAGAAGTAGAGCGGCAGCGGCCATGGCAATCAGAACCGAGGTGAGCGCCAAAGCTGTAAGCGCGTGCCAAAAGCCCCCTCTATTGGCGCGCCCGTGCACTGCTGTCAGGCCGGTCATCAGCGCCCCGACTCCAGCGCGGGCGGACCAAAGGGCGATGGCGATCGAAATCGCGGTGGTCCAGCCCAGCGTGCCGGACTGCGCCGACAGAAGGCGCGAAAGCTGATCTTCGAGCAGCAAGAATATTTGCTCGGGGATCAGTTCCTTCATCAAGGCAAGCTGGCTGTCGACAACTCCGGGGTCGGCAATGAGACCGAAGAGGGCGATGAGGGCGGCAAGGCCGGGGAAGAGGGAGAAAAGCGCATAGAAGGCCACCCCCGCCGCCGCGAGGCCAATATTGGCGCGGCCGGCGACAAGCCATGCCTCCCACAACAGTTTGACGATCCCCATCTGCCGGTCTGCCCCATTGTTTGGAACGAGCCTGCCAGAGCTGGCGCCGCTTTGCCAGTTTCCCGTTCGGCGCAAGCTGGGTTGACATGGGCCGATTTGCAGCAGCCACTAGCAGAACAAGCTGTTGAATTTCGTACCTGTGGCCTGAACCTCATGCACCTTCAGACAATTCCGACCGATCCAATCGAGGGGCAGAAGCCGGGAACAAGCGGGCTTCGCAAGAAGACGCGGGTCTTTATGGGCCGGCACTACCTCGAGAACTATGTCCAGGCGATCTTCAACGCGATTGGCGGGGTGCAGGGCAAATCGCTCGTGATCGGTGGCGACGGGCGCTATTTCAACGACCGCGCCATTCAGGTGATCCTGCGGATGGCGGCGGCGAATGGCGCGGCGCGGGCGATTGTCGGGCAAGGCGGGATTCTCTCGACCCCTGCTGCCTCGCACCTCATTCGCAAGCGCCACAGCGACGGCGGGCTGATCCTTTCGGCCAGCCACAATCCCGGCGGGCCGGACGAGGATTTCGGCCTGAAATACAATACGCCCAACGGCGGCCCCGCGCCGGAGCACGTTACCGACCGGGTTCACGCCGAGAGCCTGAGGCTCACAAGCTACCAGATCGTCGAGACCAGCGATGTCGATCTCGAAACTCTCGGTCAGACCGCTCTGGCCGGGATGATCGTCGAGATCGTCGATCCCGTGGCCGACTATGCGGCGCTGATGCAGCAGCTTTTCGATTTCGACGCGATCCGCGCGCTTTTCGCCGGCGGCTTCCGGATGCGCTTTGACGCGATGCACGCCGTGACCGGCCCCTATGCCAAGGCGATTCTGGAGGACGAACTGGGCGCGCCACGCGGGACTGTTGTCAACGGCACTCCCCTGCCCGACTTCGGCGGCGGCCACCCCGATCCCAACCCGATCTGGGCGAAAGACCTCATGGATCTGATGTTGGGCCCCGAGGCCCCCGAATTCGGCGCCGCGAGCGACGGGGACGGCGATCGCAACATGATCGTCGGGCGCGGCTGCTATGTGACCCCGTCCGACAGCCTTGCCCTTTTGGCCGCACAGGCACATCTGGCGCCCGCTTATTCCGCAGGGCTCAAGGGCGTGGCGCGCTCGATGCCGACCTCGGCCGCGGTCGACCGCGTGGCCGCCTCGCTCGGGATCGCCTGCTACGAGACGCCCACGGGATGGAAATTCTTCGGCAACCTGCTCGATGCGGGCCGCGCCACGATCTGCGGCGAGGAAAGCGCGGGAACCGGATCGGACCATGTGCGCGAGAAGGATGGCCTCTGGGCCGTGCTGCTGTGGCTGAATATCTTGGCGGTTTCGGGCAAGTCGGTGGCCGAGTTGATGGCCGAACATTGGGCCCGCTACGGTCGCAACTATTATTCCCGGCATGATTATGAGGGGATCCCCAAGGCCGACGCCGATGCGGTGATCAACCGCCTGAGGGCCGCCCTGCCCGCGCTTGCCGGCCAAACCTGCGCCGGGCTCGTTGTCACCTCTGCCGACGAGTTCGGCTATGAAGACCCTGTCGACGGGTCGGTCTCGAACGGTCAGGGCATCCGGATTTCCTTTGAAGACGGACAAAGAGCCGTCTTTCGCCTCTCCGGCACAGGCACCGAGGGCGCCACGATTCGCGTCTACCTCGAGGCGCTCCGCACCGATCCGGGCCAGCTTACGCTTGATCCCGCCGTTGCGCTGGCACCTGTGGCACAGGCGGCGGAGGCGGTTTCCCGACTGGCCGAGATGACCGGACGGAACAGGCCCGACGTCGTCACCTGATCCGTCATTCAATTTTTCTCTTGAATAAGGATTGACAAGTCCCGCTTCGACTCTCATATACATTCCAAATTCAAAATGTGTTAGTAAAGAGTCGCCAAAACCTTCCCCGTACACCGGAACAGGCCCCGCCGCTCGACCCACAAAGGACTGGAGAGAACCATGACCACCGATACCGCAAATTTCAGCGTCAAGCCGGACGTCACCGCCTTCTTTGACCCGGCGACCAACACCATCAGCTATGTCGTCAAGGATCCGAACTCGACCTCCTGCGCCGTGGTCGATTCGGTCATGGACATCGACTATTTCGCCGGCCGCATCACCTATGAGCACGCCGACGAGATCATCGCCTTCATCCAGGAGCGCGGCCTCAAGCTCGAGTGGCTGATCGAGACCCACGTCCACGCCGACCACCTCTCGGCTGCGCCCTACATTCAGGAAAAGCTCGGCGGCAAGATCGGCGTTGGCGAGAACATCAAGGTTGTTCAGGATGTCTTCGGCAAGATCTTCAACGAAGGCACCGAGTTTCAGCGTGATGGCAGCCAGTTTGACCGCCTGTTCCAGGATGGCGACGAATACGAGATCGGCACCATGAAGGTCCGCGCGATCCACACCCCCGGCCACACCCCGGCCTGTATGACCCACGTTGTCGGCGACGCGGCCTTCGTTGGCGACACCCTCTTCATGCCCGATGGTGGCTCGGCCCGTGCCGACTTCCCCGGTGGCGATGCCGGTGTCCTTTACGACTCGATCCAGACTGTTCTGGCCCTGCCCGACGAAACCCGCCTCTTCATGTGCCACGACTACGGCCCCAATGGCCGCGACATCGAATGGGAAACCTCGGTTGCCGCTGAGAAAGAGCACAACATTCACGTTGGCGCCGGCAAGTCCCGCGAAGAGTTCATCAAGTTCCGCACCGAACGCGACGCCCAGCTTGCCGTGCCGAAGCTGATCATCCCCTCGCTGCAGGTCAATATGCGCGCCGGTGAGATCCCGACCGATGCGAGCGGTCGTCCGATGCTCAAGGTTCCGGTCAACGGTCTCTGAGGAGAAGTCAGAATGAAGACCCTGACTGAAAGCCTCACCGTCGCCCCGCAGATCAGCCCCGCCGATGTGGCGGGGATTGCGGAAGCGGGATACCGCGCGATCATCTGCAACCGCCCTGACGGAGAGGCCGCCGACCAGCCTACCTTCGCCGAGATCGCCGCGGCAGCCCTGTCGGCCGGCATCGCCTGCCACAACCTGCCGATCGTTCCGGGTCAGCTGAGCGATGCCGATGCCGAAAGCTTCGGCAAGCTCCTCGAAGAGCTGCCCGGACCGGTTCTGGCGTTCTGCCGCACCGGCACGCGCTCGACGACGCTCTGGTGCCTCGGCAAGGCCGGAACCGAGGAAACGGTGACAATCCTCGGCAAGGCCGCGAACGCGGGCTACGATCTGTCGGCCCTAACCTCGCGGATCGAGGCCCTTGCCGCACAGCGCTAAAACACGCCAAACTCCCTCAACTGCGGCCCCTTTCGGGGCCGCAGACGCCATAACAACACGCCAATAGATAAGGCTTCCGAATGAAGTTGCGCTCTCTCGCCCGCTACATCCCCGTTCTCGATTGGGGGCGCAGCTATAACGCCAATGCCCTGTCCAACGACCTGATCGCCGCGGTGATCGTGACGATCATGCTGGTGCCCCAGTCGCTGGCCTATGCCCTTCTTGCAGGCCTGCCGCCCGAGGCGGGCATCTATGCCTCGATCGTCCCGATCGTCCTTTATGCGATCTTCGGCACAAGCCGCGCCCTTGCCGTGGGCCCCGTCGCCGTTGTCTCGCTGATGACCGCGGCCGCCATCGGCAATGTGGCCGAAGCGGGAACGATGGGCTATGCCACGGCGGCCCTGACGCTTGCCTTCCTGTCGGGCGCGATGCTGTTGACTATGGGCGTTTTGCGTCTTGGCTTCATCGCCAATTTCCTCTCGCACCCTGTCATCGCAGGCTTCATCACCGCTTCGGGCATCCTGATCGCCTCGAGCCAGATCGGCCATATCCTTGGCGTCAAGACCGAGGGGCATACCCTGCCGGAAATCCTCGGCTCCTTGGTGCACGGCCTCGGTTCGACCAACTGGATCACCGTCGCGATCGGCGTTCCGGCCACCGCTTTCCTCTTCTGGGTTCGCAAGGGCCTCAAGCCGCTCCTGCGTTCGAAAGGCGTCGGCCCCCGCCTTGCGGATGTGCTGACCAAGGCCGGCCCCGTTGCCGCTGTTGTTGCAACGACGCTGGCGGTCTGGGCCTTCGGCCTTGCCGACAAGGGCGTGAAGATTGTGGGCGATGTGCCGCAGAGCCTGCCGCCCTTCACCATCCCCGATTTCTCGCCCTCGCTGGTGATGGATCTTCTGGTCCCGGCCCTTCTCATCTCGGTCATCGGCTTTGTGGAATCAATCTCGGTCGCCCAGACACTTGCCGCCAAGAAGCGCCAGCGCATCGACCCCGACCAGGAACTGATCGGCCTTGGCGCGGCCAATCTCGGCGCTGCCTTCACCGGCGGCTATCCGGTCACCGGCGGCTTTGCCCGCTCGGTCGTCAACTTCGACGCTGGCGCCGAAACCCCTGCCGCCGGCGCCTTCACCGCCATCGGCCTTGCCATTGCGGCTGTCGCGCTGACCCCGCTCGTCTTCTTCCTGCCCAAGGCGACCCTCGCCGCGACCATCGTCGTCGCCGTCCTCAGCCTTGTCGATTTCTCGATCCTCAAGCGCAGCTGGACCTACTCGAAGGACGATTTCATCGCCGTCGCCGCGACGATCCTTCTGACCCTGACCCTCGGCGTCGAAACCGGCGTCTCGGCGGGCGTTCTCCTGTCGCTCGTCCTTCACATCTACAAGACCACCCGCCCGCATATCGCCGAGGTGGGCCTTGTCGAAGGCTCAGAGCATTTCCGCAACATCCTGCGCCACCCGGTCAAGACCGACCCCGCCCTTCTCTCGGTCCGGATCGACCAGAGCCTCTATTTCGCCAATGCACGGTTCCT
>JAHEBR010000270.1 GCA_024642185.1 Marivivens sp.
TTAACGCCTGCCGCAAAGACAAACTCCGAAAGCCCTGCCGAATAGACCTCGGGCACCGGCATCCCGAGCCAGTCGCTCGCGGTGTCGATGCCGTGCTCGGCCTTGGTCGTGGTGCCCGATCGCTCGGAGGAAAAGGCAATCGCCCGATCTTCGTCAAACCGCAGGCCTGCGCCGAGAAGGGCGCGCAGCTTGTCCTTGGCGGTAACGACCGCGACGCGGGCGCCCGCCTCGTAAAACCGCGAGAAGATGGTCGGCGCCCGCAGAAAGCGCACATCGTTCATCATCACCTCTTCGCCCGTGTCGGGGTCGTAGAGATAGTTGCCGCAGATGCCGTGAACGGCGGGGGGGCGGCCTGTCGCGATCGAGAGGTTGTTGGGGTTGGTGAACGAGGGGATCACCGAATGGGCAAGGCGATCGGTCCCGGTCTCGCGCATCCGTTTGAGATTGGGCATCAGCCCCTCGGCAATCGCCACGTCGAGGTATTCCGGCTCGCAGCCGTCAAGGCAGATGGCGATGGCGCAGGTTTTCGGGGCGGGGTAGGTGCGATCGTTCGCCGTCACCATGGGGAGGTTGGTCATCGGTCTTTCCTTATTTCAAGCGGCAAGTTTCTTGCGTTCTTCCAAAGCGGCGGCTGGCGGTGCGGCGCTGTCCACGCCCATCTCCGCCAGCGCCTCGCGCGCGGCCTCGACCACGCGGGCCATGACGTGTTCATCCATCCGGCCGATGACACCGATGCGGAAGCTGTCCACCACGGTGAGCTTGCCGGGATAGATGATAAAGCCCTTCTGCTTCATCAGATCATAGAAGGTCGAAAAGACGAACTTCGGATCGGCGGGGCAGAAGAAGGTGACGATGATGGGCGAGAGCCAGCGCGCCTCAAGCAGCGTCTCGAACCCAAGGCCGCGCATCCCGGCCACCATGACATCGCGGTTGCGGGCATAGCGGGCGCCACGGGCGGCGACGCCGCCTTCGGCCTCGTGCAACTTGAGCGCCTCGATGAAAGCGGCAACCACATGCGTCGGCGGCGTATAGCGCCACTGGCCGGTCTTTTCCATGTTGGCCCATTGGGCGTGGACGTCGAGGGCAAGTGAATGGCTGTTGCCCTTGGAGCTTTCCAGAAGCGCCTTCTTGGCGATGACGAAGCCGAAGCCGGGGACGCCTTCGATGCATTTATTGGCCGAGGACACAAAGGCTTCGAACCTGATCTTCGTGGGCTCCAGAGGCACCGCGCCGAAGGCCGACATACTGTCGATCAAGAGCTTGCGGCCGGCGGCATAGGTCGCTTCGGAGATCTCTTCGATCGGGTTGAGGATGCCCGAACTGGTCTCGCAATGGATGGCGAGGACATGGGTGATTGCGGGGTCGTCAGCGAGGATGCGCGCCACCTCGTCGCCGCGCGGCGGCAGGTAGTCGCCCTTGTCGAGGAGGGTCTTGGCGCGGCCGAGGTAATCCATCGTCGTTGCCGCGCGCAGGCCATAGGCGCCGTTGGCGAGGACCAAGACCTTGCCATCGCGGGGAACGAAAGTGCCGAGCATGGCCTCGACGCAGAACGAGCCCGAGCCTTGCATCGGCACGCAGTCGTAGTGTTCCGATCCCTCGCCCAAAAGGGCCAAGAGGCGGTGGCGCATATCGCGGGTCATGGCGCGGAAATCGTCGTCCCAGCTGCCCCAGTCCTTCAGCATCGCCTGCTTGACCTCATAGGCCGTGGTCAGGGGGCCGGGGGTGAGGAGATAGGGCTCGCCCATCTTCGGCGGGGGGAAAGCGTTGGCTGTCATGGAAGGCTCCGTTCCCGAAAGGATTCGAGGGGGAAATTGACGCAAGCCAATCCATATGTAAAATCTTCAAATAGTATCATTCGATACATGGAAGCTATAGATGCGCTACAGCCAGATCCGCGCCTTTCATCAGGTGGCCCTGCACGGCGGCTTTTCCCGCGCGGCGGAGATGCTCAACCAGACCCAACCCGCGCTCTCCGATCAGGTGCGCCGGCTTGAGGAAGAGCATGACGTTCTTCTTTTCCACCGCGAGGGGCGGCGCATCCGCCTGACCGAGGCGGGCGAGGCGCTCTTGATCCTCACGCGGCGGTTCTTCGAGGCGGAGGACGCCATTGCCCTCCACCTCGAACATTCCCGAAGCGCCTTGGCGGGGCGGCTGCGGATCATGGCCGACTCCGCCCTGCATATCACCGGTGCGCTGGGCCGGTTCCGCGCGCGGCATCCGGAGGTGTTTGTCGAGATCACAACGGGCAATTCTGAACAGGTGCTTGCCGCGCTGCGCGCCTATGAGGTCGAGATCGGCATCGTCGGCAGCGTCGATCCCGCGCCGGACCTTGCGATGTTTGACCTCGGCGAAACTCCCATCGTTGCCATCGCCGCGCGGGGGCTTTTGCCTGCGGGAACGGTGAGCCTCAGCCTTGCCGACCTGCGCCGCCAGCCGCTGGTCTTCCGCGAGAAGGGCTCGCGCACGCGGCAGGGGCTTGAGCAGGAGGCGCGCAGGCAAGGGGTCCGTCTGACGCCCGCGATCGAGGTCGAGGGCCGCGAGGCGATGCGTGAGGTGGTGGCCTCAGGGGCGGGGATCGGTTTTGTGTCCGAGGCCGAGCAGGGCTATGATCCGCGGATCGAGCGCGTGCTGCTCTCCGGTGTCGGCCTCAGCATGACCGAGACGGTCGTCCACCTTTCGATGCGGCGCGAGCTGCCGGCGATCCGCGCCTTCATGGCCGAGATCGCGGCTAGGTCTTGAGCAATGCGATCAGTTCTGCGTGCAGCTCGGGCGTGGCAGCTGCCGCCACGCGCACGTCCGACCCCATGCCGAGGGGGGTGCCCTCCCAATCGGTGATCTTGCCGCCTGCCTCTTCAACGAGGAGCGAGACCGGCAGGTAATCGTAGGGCTCGAGGTCGCAGTCGACGACGATATCGACATGGCCCGCCGCCAAGAGGCCATAGGGCGCGCAATCATAGCTGTAA
>JAHEBR010000054.1 GCA_024642185.1 Marivivens sp.
GGATGTCGAGGTGGCGGAGTATCTTTCGCAGGTCGAGCCGGAGCGGCGGCGCGCGGACGCGCAGCGGCTGGACCAGATTTTTCGCGAGGTGAGCGGCTTTGCCCCGAGGATGTGGGGGCCGTCGATCGTGGGCTACGGGCGTTATCACTACACCTATGCGAGCGGTAGGGAAGGGGATGCACCGGCGACGGGATTTGCGCCAAGGAAGGCCAACCTCGTTATCTATATCATGCCGGGATACACTGATTTCAGCGCCATTCTTGCCCGCCTCGGCAAGCACAAGATTGGCAAATCCTGCCTATATATCAACAAGCTGGACGATATTGACCTGAGCGTGTTGAAAGAGTTGATCGCGGCCGGGATCGAGGATCTGGGCCGCCATTGGCCTGTCGAGCCCAGCTAGATCCGGGTTGTGCGGGTCTCGAGGAGGAGCCTCTCGAAATCCTCTCGGCGGCAGAGCTGGGTGCCGGGGGTCATAACGGCGGCAGAGGCTGCGGCCGCCCCGTGCGAGAGGGCTTGGTCAAGCGGCAGGCCCTGGGCAAGCGCGAGGGTGAGGCCGCCCATGAAGCTGTCGCCGGCGCCGACGCGGCTGACGACCTTGACCTTGGCGGCGTTGGCAAACCAGCCTTGATTGTCGGCCCACATCACCGACCCTTCGGCGCCGCGGGCGATGATGAGAACCTCGGCCACGCCTTTTTCTGCGAGGGTTCGGGCAAAATCGAGGGTCTCGGCGCGCGCGGGCAGGGCGTGGCCGGCAAGAGCCTCGGCCTCGCCCTGGTCCATGCGCAGAACGAAGGGTTTGTGCTTGAGGCCGCCTTTGGCGAGGCGCGCGAGGGCTGGGCCGGAGGTGTCGATGAGGAGCTTGCGCGCTTCGCCGGAGAGGGCATCGCACAGGCGGGGATAATAATCGTCGGTCGTGCCGTTGGGTTCGCTTCCGGAAAGGACGACGAGGCTGTCGGGGCCAACTAGCGGAGGCAGGGTTGCAAGGGCGTTATCGAGGTTGGCTGCGTTCCATTCCGGGCCCGGTAGGCTGAACCTGTATTGGTTGCCCATGACCTCGTCGGTGATCGCGAGGCTTTCGCGGGTCTCGCCGGGGGCGGGATAGGAGATAAGGGGGATGCCTTCGGCTTCGAGAAGCCTGGTGAGGTGTTCGCCACGGGCCCCGCCGAGGGCCGCGAAGGCGCGGACTTCGCCGCCGAGCAAGCGGATTGCGCGGGCGACGTTCAGGCCGCCGCCGCCCGGATCATAGCGTTCGGGGCCGCAGCGCAGCTTGGCGCCTGCGGTGACATGGGGAACCGAGGCCGAAACATCGAGCGCGGGGTTCAGTGTAATGGTGAGAATGTCACGCATGGGGGGCCTCGTCTTGGCCGGAGCATGACAGGAGGCGTGCGGCGGCACAACGGCACGGCCGCGCAATATGGACAAAGAGGCCATGATATGAAACAGCATCGCGCCGTAGGTGGGCCACGATCCAATGCGGCCCGAGAGGATAGAAGATGACCACCACCCGTTTTGCACCGTCTCCGACCGGCTGGCTCCACATCGGCAACCTGCGGGCTGCCTTGATGAACTATGCCATCGCCCGGCAACGGGGCGGCACCTTCATCCTGCGGATCGACGATACCGATACCGAACGGTCGAAGCCCGAGTATGTCGAGGGCATCAAGGATGCGCTGACGTGGCTCGGCCTTGGCTGGGACAGGATCGAATACCAGTCGGCCCGGATGGAGCGCTATCTTGCCGCCAAGGAGCGGCTGATCGAGATGGGGCGGGTCTATGAATGTTTCGAGACGCCGGTCGAGCTGGACCTCAAGCGCAAGAAGCAGCTCAACATGGGCAAGCCGCCGGTCTATGACCGCGCCGCACTTGATCTGAGCGAGGCCGAGAAGGATCGCCTGCGCGCCGAGCGGGGCGGTTCGCACTGGCGCTTCAGGCTTGATCACGAGCGGATCGAGTGGACCGACGGTATTCTGGGCGATATTTCGATTGATGCGGCGAGCGTGTCGGATCCGGTTCTGATCAAGGAATCCGGCCAGATCCTTTATACCTTTGCCTCGGTCGTCGATGATACCGAGATGGGCGTGACCGATATCGTCCGTGGCGCCGACCATGTCACCAACACCGCGACGCAGATCCAGATCATCAAGGCGCTGGGCGGCGAGGTTCCGAGCTTTGCGCACCATTCGCTTCTGACCGGCCCCGATGGCGAGAAGCTGTCGAAGCGGCTGGGGAACCTCTCGCTCAAGGACCTGCGCGCGCAGGGGATCGAACCGATGGCGATCTTGTCGCTCATGTCGAGGCTTGGCTCGTCGGACCCGATCGAGCTGCGCTCGACGGTCCAGGAAGTGGTCGATGGTTTTGACGTGAGCAAGTTTGGCGCGGCGCCGACCAAATTCGATCCGGCCGACCTTGAGCCGATGACCGCGCGGGTCAACGCCGCCAAGCCTTTCGCCGAGGTGGCGGGCATGATCGCGGCGCTGGGCGTTCCTGAGGGTCTGGCCGAGAGGTTCTGGTCGGTCGTGCGCGAGAACATCACCTATTTGACGGACATGGGGCCGTGGTGGGAGCTGTTCCGCGATGGCACGCCCGCTGTGGTCGATGCCGAGGATGCGGAGTTCATCGAAGCGGCGCTCGGGATGCTGGGCGAGCCGCCCTATGACGACCAGACCTGGGCCAATTGGTCGAACGGCGTGAAAGAGGCGTCGGGCCGCAAGGGCAAGCAGCTGTTCATGCCGCTGCGCAAGGCGGTGACGGGGCGCGAGCGCGGGCCGGAGATGGCCGACGTCATGGCGCTGATGCAGGTCAAGCCTCGGCTTTGACGACCCGGCAGCCGAGGCGCGAGAGCGCCTCGTCGACAAACTCTGTCTCGTGTCTTTCGAGCCTCTGGTGGCGCGGGTAGACCGGTGCCGCCCGTTCGTCGAGGATCGGGATATCCCAGTTGCGGGTGGTGGCGAAGAAGCTCTTGGCGCCCTCTTCCCCGAACACCCGCAGATAGCCCTGCACCACCACATCGACATAGCTGAGGAAGATCGGGCCCTTCTCGGGGCCGGTATTCTCGTGCGCGGGATCGACGGCGTAAAGCGAGACAGGCATCTCGGCCGGATCGGTCTGGTGGGTCACGTCATGCCGCCGATACGCGTGTTCGCGGGCGTCGAGCGCCACCCAGTCGCCGCCGGGGACAGAGGCCGTCACGCCCAAGAGCTCCGTCTGATCGCAAGGCTCGACCGACAGGAAAGCGGCGGGTCGAAGGGTCGTGTGCCGCCAGACCCGCCGCCAGCCTTTGATGCGTGCGGGGCGGGCGTCGGGGAAATCGTGAGTGGCAAGGTTGACGAGGCTCCCATAGCCGAAAAAGCGCGGGTGGCTCATTCTTGCGCCCTTAAGACCTGAGCCGGACGTGCCGCCATGGCGCGGAGCGAAAAGCCAAGGCCGGCGAGTGTCGAGATCACGATGCCACCGCCGATGATCCAGGCGACGTTGCTCCAGATCACTTGGAAATCGCTCTCCATCACAAAGACCATGATCGCATAGGCCCCGCTGATACCGGCGGCCAGTGCGACGCCGCCTGCCGCCGCGCCGAGGATCGCAGACCGCAAAGCAAAGCTCAAAAGGATCCGCGCGCGGCCTGCACCGAGGGTCTTGAGGATCGCTGCCTCTATCGTCCGCGCCCTCTCGCCTGCCGCAGCCGCCCCGATAAGGACAAGGAAGCCTGTGACCAGCGTGACCCCGGCCCCGACGCGCACACCGGCGGAAATTCCTTCGACGATTTCCATCATCCGAGCGATCGCATCACGGATGCGGAATGCGGTGATGTTGGGATAGGCATTCGCCATCTCGCGAAGGATCGGCCCCTCGCCTTCGGGTGTCGAATAGACCGTTGCAATCCAGCTGTGCGGCGCCCCAGAGAGGGCCGCAGGATTGAGCGACATGACAAAGCCGATGCCTGCCGTCTGAAAGACAACCTCGCGGAAGCTTGCGATCGTGGCGGTTAGTTCACGGCCGAGGATGTTGACAGTGATCTCGTCACCTATCTTGAGGCCGATCTCCCGTGCCTCGGCGTCCGAAAAGCTCACCAGCGGCGGGCCGGCATAGTCGGGCGGCCACCACTCGCCCTCGGTGAGGCGGGTGTTTTCCGGCAGGCCCTCGGAATAGGTCACGCCCCTGTCGCCCTGCAAAATCCAATGATCCCCGGCGACCTCTTTGGCCGGCTGACCATTGATTTCGGTGATGATGCCGCGGAGCATCGGCGCGGCTTCGACCTTGCTAACCTCGGGATTGGTGGCGAGCCGCTCTTTGAAGCCGCCGATCTGGTCGGGCTGAATGTCGACGAAGAAATAGGAGGGGGCGACTTCGGGAAGCTCCTCCGAGAAGGCGCCGCGCAGGTTGCCGTCTATCTGGCCGATACCGGCAAGAACAGCGAGGCCAAGCCCGAGCGAGAGGACCACCGCTACAGTCTCGCCGTTGCGGGCACCAATGGCGCCAAGGGCAAGGCGCAGGGCGGGCAAGCCCCGCGCGGCGGGCATGGCGCGGCGGGCAATCGCGCGGGTGGCAAGGGCAGCGATTACTAGGGCGAGAAGCGCAGCGGCGATGCCTCCAAAGGTCCAGAGCGCGAGCGACGGTGTGCCAGACAGGACTGCCGCAGAGCCAACGAGAGAGGCCACAAGAGCGGCGGTCAGCACCATGTATTTCACTGCGGGGAGCCTCTTGCCCGAGGCAAAGGCATCGCGAAAAAGAGCCGCCGCGCGGACCTGTTCTGTGCGCGCAAGCGGCCAGAGGGTAAAGATCGCGGCGGTGAGGCTGCCGTAAAGCGCGGCTTCAAGAAGGGGTTGAGGATAGATCGCAAAAATCGCCGGGACCGGCAGGCGCGCCTCTATCAATGGGGCGAGGAGGACAGGCAGGCCGCCACCGAGAAGAAGGCCCGCGCCAATGCCGACTGCGGCGAGAAGCCCGATTTGCAGAGCATACACGGCAAAGATCGTGCGCCCAGAGGCGCCAAGCGTCTTGAGCGTGGCGATGACGCCGGTCTTGCCTGAGAGATAGGCCCGCACCGCGGCCGAGACGCCGACGCCGCCGACCGCCAGACCCGAAAGGCCAACAAGGATCAGGAATGCGCCGATCCGTTCGACGAAACGTTCAGCCCCCGAAGAATCGCGGGCGTCCCGCCAGCGTAGGCCGCTGCCTTCAAGCTGCGCCTCGGTCTGCGCCTCGAGAGCGGCCAGATCAGCCCCCTCCGGCAGGTCGAGCCGGTAGGCTGTCGAAAAGAGAGTGCCCTCTTTGATAAGGCCCGAGTCTTTGAGGCTTTCGGTCAATACGATCGTGCGGGGGCCGAGGCCGAAACCGGCCGTGCTGTTGTCGGGATAGCGGGTCAGAAGGGCGCTTAGGGTGAATTCCTGCAAGCCCAAGGAAAAGCTATCGCCGGGGCGCAGGCCAAGCCGGTCGGCCAGGGCGGGCTCCATCACGGCGCCGGGAAGGTCGCCTGAGCCGGCCAGAGCCTGCGCCAGCGGCATATCCGGTTCGAGCGTGACGCGGCCGATCAGGGGATAGGCATCGTCGACAGCACGGACCTGGGTCAGTGCCCGGTCCGTGTTTCCATCAGAAAGTGCGACGCCCGCCAGGGATCGGAAATCGACCGTTTCGGAAATCCGATCCGAGATGCTCTCAAGGAATGTCAGTTCATCGGTCTGAGCAAAGCGATACGTCAGGCCAACCTCTGCATCACCGCCCAGCATCGCCGCGCCTTCGGCGGCGAGGCCCGCGCCAATGGACGAGCGGACGGTTCCGACCGCCGCGATGGCCGCAACCCCGAGGGCGAGGCAGGCGAGGAATACACGAAAGCCGGTGAGGCCAGCGCGCAGCTCGCGGCGCGCGATCCTGGTTGCGATGCGGAAACTCACGCCAGCGCCCCCTCCGACTCGAGGCGGCCGTCCCGCAGGCGAATCACCCGATCGCAACGCCGCGCCAATTCGGGCGCGTGAGTAACCATGACGAGGGTTGCACCGTGCTTGTCGCGAAGGTCGAACAATAGGTCGATGATCGCGCCGCCATTGGCTTCGTCGAGGTTGCCGGTGGGTTCATCGGCCAGAAGGATGCGGGGCCTCGGCGCGGCCGCGCGGGCCAGCGCCACGCGCTGCTGCTCGCCGCCCGACATCTGGCTCGGAAAATGGCCTGCCCGTCCGGCGAGGCCAACGGCGGCCAACTCTTCTGCGGCGCGGTCAAAGGCATCGGGCACACCGGCAAGCTCGAGTGGCGTTGCCACGTTTTCAAGCGCCGTCATCGTCGGAATGAGGTGGAAGGATTGAAAGACGATCCCCATATTATCTCGGCGGAAGCGGGCCAGCTGATCCTCGTTCATTGAGGTGAGGTCTTGGCCAAGTGCCATCACGCGCCCGCCGGTGGCCCTTTCAAGGCCGCCCATGAGCATGAGGAGCGAGGATTTGCCAGAACCACTGGGGCCGACAAGGCCCAATGTCTCACCTTTGTTCACCTCAAGAGAAATGCCCTTGAGAATATCGACCATACCTGCATTCCCCTTCAACGAAAGCGATGTGTCGGAAAGGGAAAAGACGGGTTCTGTCATGATATCTGCCTCTGGTTTCTTGTCGTCACTTGGATATGGGGTCGTTCGGCGTCTTCGCAACCTTGCTCTCGTGTTCTTGACCACCGGCGCGGCTGCGGAGCCGGCAACCCTCGTTGCCCTTGGTGACAGTCTTACGCAAGGGTACGGCCTTTCCGTTGACGAAGGGTTCGTGCCGCAACTTCAGGCGTGGCTTGATGGTCAGGGTGTCGAGGTGGCCGTGATCAACGCTGGGGTCTCGGGCGATACGACGGCAGGCGGGCTTGCGCGCGTTGGCTGGACGCTTGGGGCGGGGGATGTGGACGCGATGATCGTCGCCCTTGGCGGCAACGATTTTCTACGAGGCCTTGATCCCGCTGCCAGCCGCGAGAACCTTTCAGGAATTCTTGCAGCAGCTACAGAAGCCGACGTTCGTGTTTTGTTGGTAGGCATAACGGTCGCCGACAACTACGGGCCGGACTATCGCGCTGCCTTTGAGGCTATGTATGCCGAGCTTGCATCCCAGTATGGCGTTGCGCTGTTTCCCGACTTTTTCGAGGGGCTCACCGCGACATCGAGGATCAGCGAAGCGCGCACAGCCTATATGCAGCCCGATGGGCTTCACCCAAATGGCGAGGGCGTAAAGCTCATCGTCGAGGCCATCGGCCCCGCCGTTCTCGAGCTTTTGCGCGAGGAATAGGCGAAGGCTCGGCGCCTTCGCCGAAAGGAAATCAGAGCAGTTTGAGCTCGATCGCCGACTCGCGGCCATCGCGGCCAGCCGACAGCTCGTAGCTGACTTTCTGATTGTCCTTGAGGCCGGTCAGACCCGAGCGCTCGACTGCCGAGATGTGCACGAACACATCCTTGCCGCCGCCATCGGGAGCAATAAACCCAAAGCCTTTGGTGGTGTTGAACCATTTTACGGTGCCAGTGGCCATCCGCCTTCTCCATAGTTGCCCGCTCGCGGAATGCAGCGGATCGGCTCGTCAGTGCTGGATCGAAGACTGGGCCGGTTTCGGAGACAGCGTAGATCTTAGGTAACTCGCGCCGCGAATATGAAAAAACCGGCATTTCAAATCAAGAAAAATTGCGAGGCCTTGACTTTGCTTCGGAGCGGGAGGAAAGGGCGCGCATTCCCTTATTCTGTAGTCATCTCGAATGCGCTCGCCCCTCTCCTAATCAACCTCTTGTTCGCGTCGTTTCCCGGCATAATGAGAGGTGAGCCTTGCCAAAAATCGAGATGTCTTCCGGCGACATGCGCGCCGACCGGCGGCTTGCCTTTGCCGAAGGGCTTTTGGCTTCGGGTGAAGCTGCCGCCGCTGCGGACCTGATGGCCGATACGCTGCCTTTGATGCCCGATTGGGCGGCAGGGTGGCTTCGGCTTGGCGAGATGGCCGAGGCCGCCGGACGCGAGGGTGTGGCGATCGACGCCTATCACCGCGCGAGCGAGCTTGATCCGGCGGGCGCGCTGGGCGCGGGGCTTCGGCGCGACCTGTTGCGCAAGGTGCCGGTGGTGGAGCGGATGCCTTCGGCCTACGTCGAGGGGCTGTTTGACGACTATGCCCACCGCTTCGAGGCCTCGCTCGTCGGCAAGCTCGGCTATTGCGGGCCCGAGCTTCTGGCGCGGACTCTGCCCGACCAGCTCGGCCGGGTGCTCGATCTTGGGTGCGGCACCGGACTGATGGGCGCGGCGATCCGGGGGCGGGCCGCGCATCTTGAAGGCTGGGATATCTCGGCCGCGATGCTGCGGCAGGCCCAGGCGAAGAAGGTCTACGATCATCTTGGCAAGGAAGACCTCAACGCGCTTCGGATCACCGAAAGGCGTTGGGATACGATTCTTGCTGCCGATGTGCTGATCTATGTCGGCGCGCTCGAACGGCTTGTCGGCTGGGTTGCGGGATCTCTGGCGCCGGGCGGGCTATTCGCCTTTACGGTCGAGGCGCTGGCCGGTGAAGGTTTTGCCTTGGGCACCGCGCGCCGATATGCCCATTCGGAAAGCTATGTGCGCGACCTGCTTGCGCAGGCGGGCTTTGCCACTCTTGCCATCACGCGCAGCACGCTTCGCACCGACAGGGGGCAGCCGGTTGAGGCGCTCGTGGTATCGGCAGGCGGGCTTGGGGCAAGGCTTGGCCGCACGGGCGAAGAGACGGAACTCGCCTGACCCCTTGTTTTTCAGGCTCACATTATATATGTGTAAATCAACATATATTTCAGGAGTGGATCATGTCTGGACTGAAAGTCACCTGCTTTGATTGCGGTCAGGTCAACCGCGTGCCCGCCGACAAGCTTGACGCAGCGCCAAAATGCGCCTCGTGCGGCGCGCATCTGGTCTCCGACAAGGCCATCGAGATCGACATGCGCACGCTCGAGAAAGCCGCCCGCAATGACGATCTGCCGCTCGTCGTCGACTTCTGGGCGCCGTGGTGCGGGCCCTGCCGGATGATGGCGCCCGAGTTTTCCAAGGCCGCCGGCGCGTTGAAAGGCAAGGCGCGGCTCGTCAAGCTCAACACCGAGGCCGAGCCCGCCGCAGGCCAGCGCTATGGCATCCGTGGCATCCCGACGATGGTGAAATTCGCGGGCGGCAAAGAAGCCAAGCGCCAATCGGGCGCCATTCCTTCCACCGCGATCATCCAGTGGGCCAGCTAGGCTCGTGAAACGCAAAACGCCCGAGCCGCAAGGCCCGGGCGTTTCGTTTAACAATCAGACGCCTGATTAGAGGGTCTTGATGTTGATCGCCGACTCGCGGCCATCACGGCCGGCTTCGATGTCGAATTCGACTTTCTGGTCGTCCTTGAGGCCGGTCAGACCCGAACGCTCGACGGCAGAAATGTGAACGAAGACGTCTTTTTTGCCGCCATCAGGAGCAATGAAGCCGAAGCCTTTGGTGGTGTTAAACCATTTCACGGTGCCAGTGGCCATGTGAAGATTCCTTTTGTTTTCAACGCTGCCCACAGGATGCGACAGCTTGGCTAAGTCA
Organism: Marivivens sp.; assembly: GCA_024642185.1. Taxonomy (GTDB): domain Bacteria; phylum Pseudomonadota; class Alphaproteobacteria; order Rhodobacterales; family Rhodobacteraceae; genus RFZI01. The sequence continues at coordinate 9,528 of JAHEBR010000054.1, forward strand.
CGTCTGGTCGAGGACTGTGTGCCGAAGTCGGAAAACAGAAGGGTCGATAGAAGATCGTTCGCAAGGGCCATATGGGGGTAGACGCGTGAAAAAGCAAGGGAAAACGGAATCTTGTCCGGCCGATGCATAGGATCTCAGCCGGGCAAGGCGATATTGGCTACCTCGTAAACTTCTTATACTTCAGCCGCTTCGGCTCGAGCGCATCCGGGCCAAGCCGACGCTTCTTGTCTTCCTCGTAGGCGGTAAAGTCGCCCTGGAACCATTCCACATGGGCGTCGCCTTCGAACGACAGGATGTGGGTACAGATCCGGTCGAGGAAGAAGCGGTCGTGCGAGATGACGACGGCGCAGCCGGCGAAGTCCATCAGCGCGTCTTCAAGCGCGCGGAGGGTTTCGACGTCGAGGTCGTTGGTCGGTTCGTCGAGGAGAAGAACGTTGCCGCCCGATTTCAACAGCTTGGCCATATGGACGCGGTTGCGTTCACCGCCCGACAGCAGGCCCACCTTCTTCTGCTGGTCTCCGCCCTTGAAGTTGAACGACGAGCAATAGGCGCGGCTGTTGACCTCGGCATCGCCCAGGGCGATCAATTCGGCCCCGCCCGAGATTTCTTCCCAGACGGTCTTGTTTGCGTCGAGCGCATCGCGGCTTTGATCGACATAGGAAAGCTTGACCGTATCGCCATATTCGATGGTGCCGGCGTCGGGCTTTTCCTGACCGGTGAGCATCCGGAAGAGGGTCGATTTACCCGCGCCGTTGGGGCCGATCACGCCGACGATGCCGCCGGGGGGCAGATCGAAGGTCAGGTCTTCGATCAGTTGCTTGTCGCCCAGGTGCTTGGCGAGGCCGTTGACCTCGATAACCTTGCCGCCAAGGCGCGGGCCATTGGGGATGACGATCTGGGCGCGGGTGATCCTTTCCCGCTCGGACTGGTCGGCCAGTTCGTTATAGCGGTCGATACGGGCCTTTTGCTTGGCCTGACGGGCCTTGGCGCCTTGGCGCATCCATTCAAGCTCGCGCTCGAGCGTCTTTTGCTTGGACTTGTCCTCGCGCGCCTCTTGCTCGAGCCGCTTGGCCTTTTGTTCGAGCCAGGCCGAATAGTTGCCCTCGTAGGGAATGCCGCGGCCACGGTCGAGCTCGAGGATCCAGCCGGTGATGTCGTCAAGGAAATAACGGTCGTGGGTGACAATCAGGATCGTGCCCTTGTAGTCGATCAGGTGCTGTTGCAGCCAGGCGATGGTCTCGGCGTCGAGGTGGTTGGTCGGTTCGTCGAGAAGGAGCATATCGGGCGCTTCGAGAAGCAGCTTGCACAGCGCCACGCGGCGGCGCTCACCGCCCGAAAGGTTGGCGGGCATGGCATCATCGGGCGGGCAGCGGAGCGCCTCTAGCGAGACGTCGATCTGCGCGTCGAGATCCCAGAGGTTCTGGCTGTCGATCTCGTCCTGCAGCTGCGCCATCTCGTCGGCGGTCTCGTCGGAATAGTTCATGGCCAGCTCGTTATAGCG
>JAHEBR010000271.1 GCA_024642185.1 Marivivens sp.
GAACCGGCTTTTGCAGGGCGATGTGGGTTCGGGCAAGACGCTGGTGGCGCTGATGGCGCTCTTGCGGGCGGTCGAGGCAGGCGGGCAGGGGGTGATGATGGCCCCGACCGAAATTCTCGCCCGACAGCATTTCGACGGGCTCAGGGGTTTGGCGGCGGCAGCGGGCGTTCGAATCGAGATCCTGACCGGGCGCGACAAGGGCAGCGAGCGCAGCGCGAAACTGGTGGCCTTGGCCTCGGGCGAGATCGGCATTCTCGTGGGCACCCATGCCGTCTTCCAGAAGGATGTCGAGTTTCACGATCTGCGCCTTGCGGTGATCGACGAACAGCACCGTTTTGGCGTGGCCCAGCGGATGGAGCTGGGCGCCAAGGGGCAGGCGGTCGACGTTTTGGTCATGACCGCCACACCGATCCCGCGCAGCCTTGCGCTGGCGCAATACGGCGATATGGATGTCTCGGTCCTCGATGAAAAGCCGCCCGGACGGACGCCGGTTCAGACAGCGCTGGTTTCGGTCGACCGGATGGACGAGGTGATCGACAAGCTGCGCCGCGCGGTGGCCGAGGGCAAACAGGCCTATTGGGTCTGTCCGCTTGTCGAGGAATCCGAGACCTCGGACATGACCGCCGCCGAAGAGCGCTTCAAACGGCTGCGCGCGGCCCTTGGCGAAGGGGTGGTAGGGCTTGTGCACGGGCAACTACCACCTGCGGAGAAAGACGCCGCCATGGCCGCCTTTGCAACGGGCAAGACGAGCGTTCTGGTGGCGACCACGGTCATCGAGGTGGGGGTCGATGTGCCGAATGCCTCGATCATGGTGATCGAGCGGGCCGAAAGCTTTGGCTTAGCGCAGCTGCATCAACTGCGCGGGCGCGTTGGCCGTGGGTCGGCGGCCTCGACCTGCCTTCTGATGTTTCAAGAGCCACTCTCCGAAGGAGGGCGCCGCCGCCTGCAGATCCTGCGCGAGACGGAAGACGGCTTCCGCATCGCCGAGGAAGACCTCTCCATGCGCGGGGCCGGCGATGTGATCGGCACGGCGCAATCGGGCCTGCCGCGGTTCCGCATCGCCGATCTCGAACGGCAGGCGCCGCTGATGCAGATGGCGCAGTCGGATGCCCGCAAGCTCTTGCATGATGACCCGGGACTGACCTCGCCCCGGGGCGAGGCGGCCCGGACGCTCCTCTGGCTCATGGAACAGGACAAGGCGATCCGTTTGATTTCAGTGGGTTAGCCGCTCACCGGCAAGAAGGTGCTTAATTGTTCACAAATGTTCTCATAAAGTTCTTTACTTGGCGTTAGGAAAGTGAGAACAAAGAGGCAACAAGCAAGCGAGGAGGCGAGCAAGATGGCCAAAGAAATCAAATCCGCGATCGAGCGTTCCGCCGATACCCTGATCGTCGATGCGCTCGGCGCTGTCGCCCTTGTCGTGCTTCTCTACGTCAGCCTCACGCTGCCGTCGCTTTTCTGATCTGCCCGGAGCCTGAAGTCTCGGCGCCCGCATCGCCCTGTCCCAAACTGCGATGCTTTTGTCCTGATCCCCCGGTGGCCTTGCCTCTACCGGTGCGGTGCCCAAGACCCGGCTTCTGCCTGCCGCCGCCATCCCGTCCCGGATGCGCGGCGGTTTTTTTATGGGCGCTGCGCCGTGGCAATCGCCTCGAGGATCGCGTCGAACGTGAGAAGGATCGAGGCGTGGCGGTTCTTGTAGTCGCGCGCCGGTTCGAGAACCTTGAGCCCCCCGAAAGGCGCTGTGGGGACCGGCCCGCCTTCCTTGAGCATCGCGGCCAGCTGATCGCGCCCGCGCTGGACATCCTCGGGCGTCAGGCCGACGACGACCGAGCCGATCACCGAGGCCGCCGCTTGCCCAAGCGCGCAGGCTTTCACGTCTTGCCCATAGTCGGTGATCGTCCCGTCCTTCAGAACGATATCGACAGTGACGGTTGAGCCACAAAGGGGCGAGCGCTTGCGGACTGTGGCGGTCGGATCCATGAGCCGCGTGGTGCGGGGCATATCGGCGCCGAGGGCAAGGATCTGTGCCGAATAGAGTTTGATGAGGTCGGTATCGGTCGACATTGCGGGTTTGCCCTTGGCGTTACGCTGCCCTACATAGGCCGGGCACGAGGGATGCAAAAGAGGTTTTGCCCGATGTCTGGCCCCAAGTTCGATCCGGCGACGCTCAAATTCGATGCCACTGGCCTTATCCCCGCCATCGCGCAGGACGCCGAGACCGGCGAAGTCTTGATGATGGCCTGGATGAACGCCACATCGCTTGCGAAAACGCTTGAGACAGGCCGCGTCACCTATTGGTCGCGCTCGCGGCAGGAGCTTTGGGCCAAGGGCGAAACCAGCGGGCACGTTCAGGAGTTGGTGGAACTGCGCGTCGATTGCGACCGCGATTGCCTTTTGATGAAGGTCCGCCAGACCGGCCCCGCCTGCCACACCAACCGGCGCTCGTGTTTTTACACCCTCGTCGAGGATGGTGCCGAGACCATTACTTCAGAGCCGATCTAGAGCCCGACCATCCGGCGGATATCGGCGGGGCTGGCCCCGTCTTCGCGGTATTTCGCAATAGCGCGGGCATCGTCGCGTTTGGCAAGGCGCTTGCCCGCCTCGTCGCGGATCAGGCGGTGGTGGTGATAGATCGGCGTGGGCAGGCCCAGAAGCCGTTGCAGGACAATGTGAATGCGGGTCGCGTCGAACAGATCCTGCCCGCGCACCACATGGGTGATGCCTTGAGCGGCGTCGTCAAGAACGACGGCGAGATGATAGGCCACGAACCCGTCGCGCCGGGCAAGCACCACATCGCCAAGGAGGGCGACGGCCTCTTCGGCGGAGAAGGTGATCGTGCCGCTTTCCCCGTTCGGCCCCTCACCGGTTTCGGTGAAAGCATAGGTGCCCATAGCCGCGCGGGCCATGTCGAACCGGTGGGCGATGCCGGGCGTTCCCGGGGGGAG
>JAHEBR010000272.1 GCA_024642185.1 Marivivens sp.
GGCCTCAACAGGCGTGCCGGGATTGAGCGCAAGCCCCGCCTTCATCCCTGCCCCGCGGATCGCCTGAAGCGTGCGGTGGATATGCGGGCCGGCCTCGATGTGGGCGGTCAGGATATCGGCGCCGGCATCGGCGAAGGCCTCGATATAGGGATCGACCGGGGCAATCATCAGATGCACGTCCATCACCGTTTTCACATGGCGGCGAAAGGCCTTCACGGCGGGCGGGCCGAAGGTCAGGTTGGGCACGAAATGCCCGTCCATCACATCGACATGGATCCAGTCGGCCCCCTGCGCCTCGACCGCTTCGATCTCGCGGCCGAAATCGGCGAAATCGGCGGAAAGGATGGACGGGGCAATCTTGATCGAGCGGTCGAACATCGTGGGTCCTCTTGAGAGAGGCCCGGAGCGCGGGCGCTCCGGGCGGTATCAGGATCAGGCGGCGCGCGACGCGGCAACCTTGGGGTCAAGCGCGCCCTTGGCGTAGAGCTTGGCCATATCATCCATCGAGGCCGGCCTGATCTTGTGCGATTGGCCCGCGGTGCCGAACCGCTCGAACCGGTCGCGGCAGAGGCGTTCGAGCTCGTCCATCGCGGGGATCATGAACTTGCGCGGATCAAATTCGGCGGCGCGCTCGGTGGCGACCTTGCGGAACTGGCCGGTCATGGCCATGCGGCAGTCGGTGTCGATGTTGACCTTGCGGACGCCCATCTTGATGCCGCGCTCGATCTCTTCGACCGGCACGCCGTAGGTCTGGGACATATCCCCGCCATAGGCGTTGATCAGGTCCTGCAAATACTGCGGCACCGAGGAGGAGCCGTGCATCACGAGGTGGGTATTGGGGAGCTTCTCGTGGATCGCCGCGATGGTCGACATCGAGAGGATGTCGCCATCGGGCTTACGGCTGAACTTATAGGCGCCGTGCGAGGTGCCGCAGGCGATGGCGAGGGCATCGACCTTGGTCCGCAGAACAAAATCGACGGCCTGATCGGGATCGGTCAACAGTTGGTCATGGCTCAGCTTTCCTTCCGCACCCGAGCCATCCTCGGCCGCGGCTTCGCCCGACTCGAGGCTTCCCAGAACCCCAAGCTCGCCCTCGACCGAGGCGCCCACCGCATGGGCCGCCTTGGTCACGCGCTCGGTGATCTCGACGTTGTAGTCATAGCTCGAGGGCGTCTTCATATCTTCCTCGAGCGAGCCGTCCATCATCACCGAGGTAAAGCCGTGACGGATCGCGGAAAGGCAGGTCGCGTCGTTGTTGCCGTGGTCTTGGTGCATGACGATATGCGTGTCGGGGAACATCTCGGTCAGCGCCTGAACCATGTGGCGCAGCATGATATCGCCCGCGTAAGAGCGTGCGCCGCGGCTGGCCTGAAGGATCACCGGCGCATCCGTGGCAGCCGCCGCCTTCACGATAGCAAGGCCCTGCTCCATGTTGTTGATGTTGAACGCAGGCACGCCATAGCCGTTTTCGGCTGCGTGATCGAGGAGTTGTCTCAGGGTAATCAGTGCCATTCTTGCCTCCCTCGGGCAGTATTGGATGGGCGCGGCGCGCCGTTAGATGAGCGACCGCGCCAGATCGGCGACGGCCTCGGCGGTGATGCCGAAGTGACGATAGAGGTCGGGGGCGGGCGCCGAGGCGCCAAAGCCGGTCATGCCGACGAAACCATCCTCGGGGCGCAGGAGGAGATCCCAGCCCTGACGGATCGCGGCCTCGATGCCGATGCGCGGCGCATCGCCCAGAACGGCGGCGCGGTCGGCGGCGGGCTGTTTGGCGAAAAGCTCGAAACAGGGGGCCGAGACGACGGTGGCCTTGATCCCGGCTTCGGCCAGCTTGTCGGCCGCGGCGAGCGCGATCTCGATTTCCGAGCCAGTGGCGATCAGGGTCACGTCGCGCTCGGCACCGCCGCGCAAGACATAGGCGCCCTTGGCGGTCTTGTTGGCATCGGAATGTTCGGTGCGGACGGTCGGCAGGTTCTGGCGCGAGAGCGCGAGGGTCGAGGGGGTTGCGGCTTCGGTCATGGCGATCTGCCAGGCCTCAGCCGTTTCGACCGCATCACAGGGGCGGAACACCAGCATATTCGGCATGGCCCGCAGCGAGGCGATGGTTTCGACCGGCTGGTGCGTGGGGCCATCTTCGCCGAGGCCGATGGAGTCGTGGGTCATCACATAGACGACCGGAACCCCCATCAGGGCCGAAAGGCGCATCGACGGGCGGCAGTAGTCGGCAAAAGCGAGGAAGGTGCCGCCATAGGGCTTGAGCCCCCCGTGCAGCGCGATCCCGTTCATCGCCGCAGCCATGCCGTGCTCGCGGATGCCGTAGTGGATGTAATCGCCGCCGAAAGAGCCCGGCGCGACCGAGGTCATCTTGGAGGAACGCGTGTTGTTCGATCCGGTGAGGTCGGCCGAGCCGCCCACGGTATTGGGCAGGGTCTCGTTCACCACCTCGAGCGCCATCTCGCTCGATTTGCGGGTGGCTACCTTGGGCTTGTCGGCCGAGAGCTTGGCCTTATAGGCGGTGATCGCCGCGTCGAGCGCCTTGGCATCGGGCGCGGCGTGCGCGGCTTTGAAGGCGGCGGCCTTCTTGCTTGCGGAGAGGCGCTTGCCCCAAGCCTCGCGCGCGGCGCGGCCACGGGCGGCGATGGCGTGCCAGCCCTCGTAGACATCCTGAGGGATCTCGAAGGCCGGATGGGTCCAGCCAAAGGCCGCGCGGGCCGCGGCAATCTCGGCATCGCCAAGGGGCGATCCGTGGACGTGGTGGGTGCCTTGCTTGTTGGGTGCGCCGAAGCCGATCACCGTCTTGCAGGCGATGAGCGAGGGGCGCTCATCGGCGCGGGCTGCGGTGATGGCTGCGGCAATAGCGTCCTTGTCGTGGCCGTCGACCTTTTGGGTGTGCCAGCCGGAGGCGGCGAAACGGGCGCATTGGTCGGTCGAGGTC
>JAHEBR010000273.1 GCA_024642185.1 Marivivens sp.
CTAGGGGCGCGGTCGCCCACCGCCTCGCGCCAGTGGCGGCGGCAAAGCGAGACATAGCGATCATTGCCGCCGATCGAGACCTGATCACCATCGGTCAGGACATTGCCCGCCGCGTCCTTGCGGACCACCATCGTCGCCTTCTTGCCGCAGTGGCAGATGGTGCGCACCTCGCGCATTTCGTCGGCCAGCGCCAGAAGCGCGGCCGAGCCGGGGAACAGCTTGCCCAGAAAATCCACGCGCAGCCCGAAAGCCATGATCGGCACGCCCAGATCATCCACCGCCCGCGCCAGTTGCCAGACCTGCTCGGGCTCGAGGAACTGCGCTTCATCCACGAAGATGCAGGCGCAGGGCCCTTCGGAAAGCCGCTTTTCGATCTTGGCAAACAGGTCTTCGCCGGGGGCAAAGGTATCGGCCCCGGCGCCGATCCCGATCCGGCTCGCAATCCGCCCCTCGCCCGCGCGATTATCGAACTGGGCGGTCAGGAGATAGGTCTGCATCCCCCGCTCGATATAGTTGTGCGAGGCCTGAAGAAGCACCGTCGACTTGCCGGCGTTCATGGTGGAGTAGTTGAAATAGAGCTTTGCCATGGGGCTACTATGCGGCTTGGCGAGGCGCGCGCAAGCGGCCTTTGCCCTACCCCCTCTGAACGATAACCGAGCCCACCGAATAGCCCGCGCCGAAGGAGCAGATGAGGCCCTTGTCGCCCGGCGCGAGGTCGGCCGAATGTTGCGAGAAGGCGATGATCGAGCCGGCGGAGGAGGTATTGGCATAGTCCTGCAGGATGTTCGGCTGCTCGCCCGGTTCGGGATCGCGGCCAAGAACCTTGCGGCCGATATAGTCGTTCATCGTCTTGTTGGCCTGATGCAGCCAGAGGCGGCTGAGTTCTGTGGCCTCGACGCCCTCTTCCGTCAGATGATCCGCGATATGCTGGCTGACGAGCGGCAGCACCTCCTTAAAGACTTTTCGGCCGTTCTGCATGAACTGCATATCGCGGCGGTCTTCCATCTGGTCGTGGGTGCGGCGCAAGAAGCCGTTGTTGTTACGGATGTTGTTTGAAAACTGCGTGGCGCAGCGGGTCGAGAGCACCTTGAAATGCGGGCGGGTCAGGCCTTCGTCGCGCTCGATCACCACGGCGGTGCAGACATCGCCAAAGATGAAATGGCAGTCGCGGTCGCGCCATTCGAGGTGGGCCGAGCAGATCTCGGGGTTGACCATGAGGGCCCGGCGCACGGAACCGGTCTTGACCATCTGCACAGCGGTCTGGACGCCGAAGGTGGCCGAGGAGCAGGCCACGTTCATGTCATAGGCGAAGCCGCCCGCACCGATGAGCGACTGGATCTCGACCGCGATGGCCGGATAGGCGCGTTCGTGGTTGGAGGCGGCGCAGAGGACGAGGTCGATATCCGCACCCGTAAGCCCTGCCTCGGCCAAGGCGATCTCGGCGGCCCTCAGCGCCATCTCGGCCATGATCGAAGGGTCATCGTCGGATCGCGCCGCGAACCGCGGGAACATCCGCTTGGGATCGAGAACGCCGGCTTTGTCGAGAACGTGCCGCCGCTCGATCCCCGAGGCGTTGACGATGAACTCGGCCGAGGAATGCGGCTTGGCCTCTGCCTCGCCCGCCGCAATCGCCGCCGCATTCTCGGCGTTCCACAGGTCGGCATAAGCATTGAACGCGACGACCAGCTCGTCGTTGGTAATGACCTCGGACGGGGTGAAAACCCCGCTTCCGGTGATTGCGGCGTTGTGCATGTGCTCTCTCCCTGACGTGGCGTCAGGCTAGAAACCGGCCGAGGGGCTGTCCAGCGTAACGCTGGGTCAGCCCTGCAGCGCCCTCACATCCAGCTCGCCCTCTTCCCGCGCCAGCATGGCCTGCGCGGCGGCGTGGCTCGCGGCGGCGGTGGTGAAGTAGGGGATTTTGTCATAGAGGGCGACGGCGCGGATATCGCGGCTGTCTTCGACGGCCTGGGCGCCTTCGGTGGTGTTGAAGACCAGCGCGATATGCCCGTCTTTCAGACGGTCGACGATGGTCAGCCCGCCTTCGTAAACCTTGTTCACGATTTCGGCGGCAACGTCGTTCTCGTTAAGCCAGTTGGCGGTGCCGCGGGTGGCGACGATGGTGAGGCCGAGGGCGATGAGGGTGCGGGCGGTGTCGAGCATCTCGCCGGTCTTGTCGGTGTCGCGGATCGAGATGAAGACAGCGCCCTCGGTCGGCAGGACTGTGCCCGCCCCCATCTGCGCCTTGAGGAAGGCGCGGGCGAAGGAGCGGTCCCAGCCCATGACCTCGCCGGTCGAGCGCATTTCCGGCCCGAGGATTGTATCGACACCGGGGAAGCGGGCGAAGGGCATCACGGCCTCTTTGACGCTGAACCACGGGGTCTTGGGGTCGGCGAGGGTAAAGGGATTGCCCAAGGGCAGCACGGTCATCGGATCGGCGGCCTCGGGGTAGGGCGCGCGCAGCGGGAAATTGGACAGGGGCTCGCCCGCCATCAGGCGCGCCGCGATCGAAGCGATGGCGCTGTCGGTGGCCTTGGCGACGAAAGGCACCGTGCGCGAGGCGCGCGGATTAACCTCGATGAGATAGACCTCGCCATCCTTGACCGCAAACTGCACGTTCATCAGGCCGACAACCCCAAGCGCCAGCGCCAGCGCATTGGTCTGTTTGCGGATCTCGGCCACGATCTCAGGCGAAAGCGTATGCGGCGGCAGGCAGCAGGCGCTGTCGCCCGAATGAACGCCCGCCTCTTCGATGTGCTGCATGATGCCGGCAACGTGGGTGTTCTTGCCATCGCACAGGCAATCGACATCAACCTCGACCGCGCCGGAAAGATAGCTGTCGAGCAAGACGGGGCTGTCGCCCGACACGACCACCGCATCGCGGATATAGCGGCGCAGCTGGTCCATATCGCGGACGATTTCCAT
>JAHEBR010000274.1 GCA_024642185.1 Marivivens sp.
GAGCCCCGCCGCGCGGTTGAACAGGCGCGACAGGCCCTTCCCCTCGGACTTTGGCGGATCGGAGAGCAGGATCACCCCGAAAAGCCCGATCACGATGGCGACAAGGCCCAAGTTGGACACCCATTCGCCAAGGAGGAGGAAACCCATCCCCACGCTCATCAGCACTTCGGTGTTCTTGAAGGTCGTGCCCACGGCAAAGTTGCGGTGGCTGAAGAGGGCGACGACACACATGGTCGCCACGATCTGCGCCGCGCCGCCGGAGAGGGCGAAAAGCCAGAAGCGGAGCGAGGTCTCGGGGATCGCCTGCCCCGTGCCCCGCGAATAGGCGAAGGCGGCCAGCGCCACGAGGGGGGCGGAATAGATGAACCGTGCAAAGGTCGCCCCGCCGGTCGACAATCGTGTGGCACGCAGCTGCTTTTGCAGCATGAAGCGCACCGTCTGCGCCAGCGCGGCCCCGAGGCTGAGAAATATCCAGGCGTCCATGAACGGGGTTATGCCCGCGGCGACCTAGCGGCGCCAGAGCGGATGCGGCACCGGATCCTTGGCGCGCCAGAAATAGCGGGCAAAGACCTCGGCATAGGAGCGGTAGCGATAGCCCTCGTTGCGCTTGAGGAACCCCTCGGGATCGGCGCGATACATGGCCGGCAGGCGATACCACGGCACCTTGGGATGGGCGTGGTGGACAACGTGCAGGTTGTTGTTGAGGAAGAGAAGCGCAAGCGGCCCGCGATCCTCGATAATCACCGTGCGGGCGCGGGATTTCTCGTGCGCGCGGTGTTCAAGGAAGGTGCGGATCTTCAAAAGCGACAGGCTCGCATAGGCGCCGATCAGATAGGCCCAGAAGGGCATCGGCGAGAGAAGGACGAGCCAGACCACCAGCGCCGCCGCGGGAATCTGCAAAAGCCAGCTTTCAAGGATGCGCCGGTCGCCCTTGCGGATCGCGGCCAGATCGCCGCGCAGCCAGAACACATGGCCGATCATCGGCCCGACCGTCAGCCGCCCCAACATCGTGTTGTTGAACCGCAAGAAGCGCTGGAGCCAAGGCGAGAGCTTCTCCCACTCGCCCGGGTCCATGTAGTTGCTCTCGGGATCGTCGTAGGGATCGGTCAGCAAAGGATCGTTGTGGTGGGCAAGGTGGGTATCCTTGAATCGCAGGTAGGGCACGCAGAGGTCGAGAGAGGGGAAAACCAGCACAGCGTTCCAGAACGCGCTCCGGAACGGGTGGCCGTGGATGACCTCATGAGACAGCGAGGAATGCTGGGCCGCAGTGATCGCCACGAGCGGCACAGCCAGCCAGAGGCTCGCCTCAGGCAGCAGAAAAACGGCAACCGCCCAGAGCGCATAGGTGGCCGCAAGCAACGCAATCGTCGGCCATTCAGCCAACAGGTTTTGGTTTTTCATGATCTGTCCCAAGCGCTCGTCCCGGCGCTTGGAATCAGTGTATCAGCGTTCGACGATTCGGAAAATCCCGCCCTAAACTTGCGGGTCGGGGTTAACCGTATGACCATCGACCGCGATCATCTGGCCCGAGACAAAGCGGGCAGCATCAGAGGCAAGGAAAACGGCCATGTTGGCGATGTCCGTTGCCGCGACGAAGCTCTGCATCGAGGTGCCCTTGGCATAGCCCTCATAGACCTGATCGCGGGTCATGCCCTTGGCCTTGGCCTCGGCCTCCAAGACGGCCTCCATCCGCGGCCCCTCGACCGAACCGGGCAGGATCGCGTTGGCGCGCACGCCGAATGGCCCAAGCTCCATCGCCACGGTCTTCATCAGCCCATGCATCCCCCATTTCGCCGCCGCATAGGGGGCGCGGTTGGGATAGCCGTAGGCGCCGGCGGTCGAGGAGGTGAAGATCACCACGCCCGACCTTTGCCGCTCCATAATGGGGCTTGCGTATTTCGCGGCGAGAAAGGCCCCATCGAGACAGACGGCCAGACAGGCCCGCCAATCCTCGAGCGCGATATCGGCCACCCGTGCCGTCGGCCCCTTGGTGCCTGCATTGGCGCAAAGCACATCGAGCCCGCCCCAGACGGCCTCGAGCTTGGCGAAGAAGGCGGCCATCTGCCCCTCGTCGGAGACATCGACCACATCGCCCCGGATCGCATCCGGCAGCGCGGCGATGGCGCCTGCGCTCACGTCCGTCACCCAGACATCATGGCCCGCGGCGACAAAGGCATCGGCCATGGCGCGGCCGATACCGCCCGCGCCTGCCGTAATGAGAACCCTGCTCATGCCCGCTTGCCGACGGCTGACCCCGCCCCTTCGGGCATCGGCAGGGCCTTGTGTGCGGCCGCGATCATTTCAAGTGCGGCCGCCACCTGCGGCGCGGGAACGCTGGCCTTGCGGGTCTCGAGGCTGACGTGGATCAGCATATGCTCGCCCGTGGCGCAGAGGCGGTCGCCCTCGTACATCCGGTGGAAGAGGTGCATCTTCTTGCCCTCGCCAAGGATCACCTGCGTCTCGACATGGATGCGCTTGCCGGCATGGACCTCGTCGATATGGCGGATATGGGTCTCGGCGGTGAAGTAGCTGCCGCCCGAGGAGACATACTCCGCCGTGCAGCCCACCATGAGCATCAGCCGGTCGGTCGCATCGCCAAAGGCCTGAAGATAGCGGGCCTCGTTCATGTGGCCGTTGTAGTCGGTCCAGTCGAGAGGCACGGCGCGGTCGACGGTGACAACGGGCTTCGAGAGGTCGGCCACATCTTCAAGCGCCTCTGGCAGGCGGCTGATGCGCTTGTCTTGGGCATTGAGGAGCTTGCCCGAGCCCCAGTTCTGCGCCTTGAGGCCCCGCATGATCGTCACAAGGTTGTTGTCGCGGATGCGCTCGAGCTCGCGGATCGAATAGGCTCCCGACTGTTCGTCCGACTGGTTCGCCACCGCGTTGATCAGATCGTCGGTCAGCTCCGG
>JAHEBR010000055.1 GCA_024642185.1 Marivivens sp.
GTCGGCCTATTCCTGAAGGAGGCGCTGGGGGGCGCGGTCCTCGGCGTCGTGCTCGGCTGGCTGGTCTTTCAGGTGATGAAGCGGATCGACGACTATGCGCTCGAGGTTCTGATTACCCTTGGCCTCGCCTTCGGCGGTTATGAGCTTGCCGTGGCGCTCGAGGTCTCGGCGCCGATCATGGCGGTCTGCGCGGGGCTTCTCATCGGCGACGTGGGCACGAAATACGGCATGTCGGAACAGACCCGCCGCTATGTCGACGCCTTCTGGCGGCTGATCGACGAGATCCTGAACGCGGTTCTCTTTCTCCTCATCGGCATCGAGGTTTTCTCGATCGTGCTCGAATGGGATTTCCTTCTGGCAGGCGCCCTCTCGGTCGGCCTCGCCCTTGTCGCCCGCCTTGCCGCCGTTGCCGTGCCGATTGCCCTCTTGCGCCCCTTTCGCAGTTTCAGCCGAGGCGTCATTCCGATCATGACATGGGGCGGCCTGAAGGGCGGCATTTCGGTCGCCCTTGCGCTGGCCCTGCCCGACAGCGAATGGAAGCCGCTCATCCTGACCGCGACCTATATCGTCGTGGTCTTCTCGATCATCGTTCAGGGCCTGACCGTGGGCAAACTTGCCATGCGGCTTGGCCGCGCGCCTGAATTGCCAAAGCAGGAGCAGCCATGAGCCAGCTTTCCCCCGTCTGCGCCTTCGATATCAGCCCCGACGGAGCCGCGCGGCCTGCGGCCTCCTACGACCTTCTTCCCGAAGGCGCGCAGGGCTACCGCTGGCTACATCTCAACCTCGACGATCCGGCCTTCGCAGGCTGGGTCGACAGCCACTTGCCGCCCATCGTCGCCCGCAGTCTCAAGGCCACAGAGACCCGCCCCCGCGTGAGCGCCCAAGGCGACGGCCTGATGCTCAACCTGCGCGGCGTCAACCTCAACACCGGCGCCGAGGTCGAGGACATGGTCTCGGTGCGGATCTGGGCGACACAGACTTTCCTTATCACCGTCCGGCGCCGCAAGATCTTTGCCGTGGATGCGATCCGCCAGGAGGCTGAGGAAGGGCAAGCCCCGCCCACGACCGCCGAGTTCCTTTCGACCCTTTGCGACGGCCTGACCGAACGGATCGAAACTGTCTCGCTTGATCTCGACGAGATCACCGAACGGATGGAAACTGAAGTCTATGACGAGGAAAACGAGAGCCAGCCCGAGCTTGCCCCCCTGCGCCGCAAGGTCATCAAGCTGCGCCGCCATATCGGGCCGCAGACCGACGCGCTGAATCTCATCGCCGTGATCGAGACACCGGTTCTGCCAGCCTCTCTTCGCCCGCGCTTCCATGAAACCGCCAACAGGGCCACGCGCTCGGTGGAAGAATTGCATGAGGTGCGCGAGCGTTTGACCGCCATTTCCGACCACCTCGACCTTGTCCAGACCGCCCGCATGGGCCGCAATGGCTTTGCGCTGTCGGTGATCGCGGTGATCTTTTTGCCTCTGGGTTTCATCACCGGCCTCTTCGGCGTCAATCTCGGCGGCATTCCCGGCTCACAGTCGCCAGTAGGGTTCTTCTTCTTGTGCGCGGCACTGGCCGTGCTTGGCGTCGGCCTTTACATCCTGATGCGCTGGCGCCGCTGGCTGTGAAAAAGGGTTTTCTCCGCGGGCCCAAGCCGCTACATCGCCTGTGAGCCCAAGACCAAAGGGAAAGCGGAGCGATGGCGAAGTCGATACTGGCGCGCTGCGAGGCAAATGGCCTGCGGATGACCGAACAGCGGCGCACCATCGCCACCGTGCTCGAGGCCGCCGACGATCACCCGGATGTGGAAGAGCTCTATAATCGCGCCTCGCGCGTCGATCCGCGCATTTCGCTCGCCACGGTCTATCGCACCGTAAAGCTCTTTGAAGAGGCAGGCATCCTCGACAAGCACGAGTTCGGCGATGGCCGCGCCCGCTATGAAACCGCCGACCGCGACCACCACGACCATCTGATCGACATGCATTCCGGCGAGGTTGTCGAATTCGTCGATCCCGAGATCGAGGCGTTGCAGGAACGGATCGCCGCCAAACTGGGCTATCGATTGATGGGGCATAGGCTCGAGCTATACGGCGTGCCCCTCACCAAGAAGGACAAATAGGGTGAGCAACCTCCAAGGTGCGGCGTTCATGGTCGCCTCAATGGCGGGGTTTGCGGTGGAGGATGCCTTCATTAAAGGCGCCTCTGCACAACTTCCCCCAGGACAAATCATGTCGATGCTCGGATTGGGCGGTGCGGCGGTTTTCGCCGCTTGGTCTCTGAGCCGGGGCGAAAATCCCCTGCCCCGCACCCTTTTTCATGGACCTGCCCTCTATCGTACGATCCTCGAAGCCGCGACCTCGCTGAATTTCATCATCGCGCTGTCGCTGGTGCCGCTCGCCTTGCTCACCACGATCATGCAGGCCAATCCGCTTTTGGTGACAATGGGAGCCGCCCTGTTCTTCGGCGCTCCGGTAGGCTGGCGGCGCTGGAGCGCGATCATCATCGGTCTCGTTGGCGTTTTGATTGTCGTCCGGCCCTTTGGCACGGCTTTCGAGCTGACCACGCTTTGGGTCGTGGCCGGCGCCATCACCCAAAGCGCCCGCGATCTGGCGACCCGCCGCACGCCCGCACATGTCACGACGCTCCAGCTCTCGACGGCCGGATTCGGTGTCATGGTCCCCACAGGCATCATCGTCTGCCTGATCTTCGGCACGCCCCCTGTTTGGCCGAGCCTCGTGAACTGGGGCTATCTTCTTGCGGCCGTGGGCATCGGCATTCCCGCCCTCTATGCCATCATCCTCGCCAACCGGCTTGGAGATATCTCCTTTGTCGCGCCGTTCCGCTATAGCCGGATCGTCTTTGGCCTGGCCCTGAGCGTGATTGTCTTTGGCGAAGTTCTGGACGGCTACACACTCGTTGGCGCGGCGATCATCGTCGCCTCTGGCCTATACACCTTCGCCCGGGAGGCCCGGTTGCGTCGCACTTCACCTTCCACCTGAGCCGCGCTATAGCGCCCTTGAAAGCAATTTGAGGTTCCCATGAGCACGATTATCGACATTCACGCCCGCGAAATCCTTGATAGCCGGGGCAATCCCACGGTTGAGGTTGATGTGACCCTCGAGGACGGCTCGATGGGCCGCGCCGCGGTTCCTTCGGGGGCCTCGACCGGGGCCCATGAGGCGGTGGAAAAGCGCGATGGCGACAAGAGCCGCTATATGGGCAAAGGCGTTCTTCAGGCGGTCGACGCGGTGAACGGCGAGATCGCCGAGGCGCTTCTGGGCCTCGATGCGATGGAGCAGGTCGAGCTTGACGAGATCATGATCGAGCTTGACGGCACCCCCAACAAATCCCGCCTCGGCGCCAATGCGATCCTCGGCGTCTCGCTCGCCGCCGCCAAGGCCGCGGCCGATTTCGCAGGCCAGCCGCTTTACCGCTATGTCGGCGGCACCTCGGCCCGCGTTCTGCCGGTGCCGATGATGAACATCATCAACGGCGGCGAACACGCCGACAACCCGATCGACATTCAGGAATTCATGATCATGCCGGTCGCGGCGGAAGATATCCGCGATGCCGTCCGGATGGGATCGGAAGTGTTCCATACGCTGAAGAAAGAGCTTTCGGCGGCCGGTCTGGCCACGGGCGTGGGCGACGAGGGCGGCTTTGCACCAGCCCTGTCTTCGACCCGCGATGCGCTTGATTTCATTCTCAAATCGATCGAGAAGGCGGGCTATCGCCCCGGCGAGGACATCTACCTCGCGCTTGATTGTGCTTCGACAGAATACTTCAAGGGCGGTAGGTATGTCCTTGCCGGAGAAGGGAAAACCCTGACCTCGGCCGAGAACGTGGGCTATCTTGAGGCGCTGGTGAACGACTATCCGATCATCTCGATCGAAGACGGCATGGCCGAGGACGACTGGGAGGGCTGGAAGCTTTTGACCGAGACACTCGGCGGGCGCATACAGCTTGTGGGGGACGATCTTTTTGTGACAAACCCCGAGCGGCTGGCGATGGGGATCGAGAAGGGCTGCGCCAATTCCATGCTGGTGAAGGTCAACCAGATCGGATCGCTGACCGAGACCTTGCAGGCCGTCGAGATGGCGCATCGGGCGCGGTTTAGCAATGTGATGTCGCACCGCTCGGGCGAGACGGAGGATGCAACCATTGCCGACCTTGCCGTGGCCACGAACTGCGGCCAGATCAAGACCGGCTCGCTCGCGCGGTCGGACCGGTTGGCAAAGTATAACCAGCTGATCCGTATCGACGAAATGCTGGGTGCTTCGGCGATCTACGCCGGGGCAAGCATACTGCGGTAGAAAAGACGGGGGGCTGTCTGCCCCCCTCTGCGCCTTTGGCGCATTCACCCCCCGAGGATATTTTCGGGCCTCGGAGAGAGGCGATTTGGTCGGAATGGGCGGAGCTCGGGGGCTTCGCTCCTTTCGGCGATCTCTTGTGCGACAAGAGCGCCGATCAGGGGGGCGAGCGTGATGCCCGAGTGCATCGAGGCGACATAGAGACCTTCCTCCATCGGGCCAACTGCGGGAAAGCCGTCTTTGGGGACGGGGCGCTGGCCGAGGGTCAGGCGTTCGATCTCGATCTTCTGGCCCGGCAGGTGCGCCCGGATGCGGCGGAGGAGTTCGCGGGCCAAGGCGCCGGGATCAGTGGTGATGCTGGCCTGTCCGGGCCCATCACCTGAGAAGATCTCGCCCGCCACGATCCGCCCCTCGGCGTCTTGGCGGAAGTGTACATCGGGCGCCATGATGATGGGCCCGAGGATCGGCGGAAGCGGTCGGGTGCGCAGGATCAGGCCGGGTTTGTTGGCCATTGGCAGGCCGGTGAGGGCTGCGGCGCCTTCGCCTGCGGCGATGATGACCTGAGACGCGGGCAGCGGGCCGTGATCGGTCGCTACTCCGGTCACCGCTCCGCCTTGACGCAGGAGGCCGGTGACCTTCGGGCCGATCCAGATCTTCCCGCCCTGTGCGACTGCGTCTTCGATCAGGCGGGCGGCGATCACCTCGCCGTCAGCCCCGCCCTCGCGGGCCACGTGGATGGCCTGGTCTGGCGGAGCAGCGAGCGCGGGGGCCAGCCGGGCGATCTCGGGCGGGGATACGACCTGTGCCTCGTAGCCGAAGGCGGCGAGTTCTGTGACGTGGGCGTCGAAGGCGGCGCCCTGATCTTCCCACCACAGGCAGCCGCACCAGCGGGTTGCCATGGGGCCGAGGGCGGCCTCCATCTCGTGGTGCGCGTCGATGGCGGCGGAGCGCAGGGCGAAATAGGCGGGTGTTTCGGCGAAATTGGCGTTGATCCAGCCGAAGCTGCGCGCGGTTGCGCCTGTGCCGATGCCGTTCTGGTCAAGGATCAGGACATTCTCGCCGCGCCGGGCGAGGTTCCAGGCGATGGAGGCGCCGACGATGCCGGCTCCGACGATGACGATGGGATGTTTCATTTTGGCTCCTCTTTGTCGGAGCCTCGCTCGTGGAGCGGCGGATTTCAATTGCCGACGTCAAGCGATGCGCTAGGGTCGGCCTATGACCGCAGATGACATCATCCGAACCCTTGACCTCGCGCCGCATCCCGAAGGGGGCTGGTATCGCCAGACATGGGTGGCGGAAGGTGAAGGTCGGCCCGTAGGGACTTGTATCTACTTCCTTTTGCGGCGGGGTGAGCGGAGCCATTGGCACCGTGTCGATGCCACGGAGATCTGGCATTACTATGCCGGAGCGCCGATCCTTCTGCATATCGCGGCCAGCGATGAGGGGCCTGCCACCACGCGCATCCTTGGCCCCGACCTCGCCTCCGGCGCGCGGCCTCAGGGGATCGTGCCAGAGGGGCACTGGCAGGCGGCCGAGACGACGGGCGAGTGGACGCTTGTGGGATGCACCGTCAGCCCGGGGTTTCGGTTTGAGGGGTTCGAGCTGGCCGCGCCGGGGTTTGACATTCCCAAAGGTTAGGTTCGCCTTATAACCCCCTGCCCCACAAGAAAAAACGGGGGCCGAAGCCCCCGTATAGTCTCGCCGTTCAGGCTCATTCTGTGTACCGCCCGGTTTCTGCCTGCGGCCTGAACGTCGGCGGCGCGAGCGCACCCGCGCCGGACCCTGTTAGCTGCAGCCGCTGGTGCCGCCGCAGGTGTTGCACTTCATGCAGGTGCCGTTGCGCACCAGCGTGTAGTTGCCGCATTCCCCGCAGGGATCGCCCTCGTAGCCCTGCATCTTGGCCTTGTCGCGGGCCGTGAGGCTGACCGTGCCGCTGGAAACGGCAGTCGAGGAGGCGGGCGCCGTCGAGGCCGAGGCGACGGCGGGAACCAGCGTCTGAAGGGCGGCGACCGGATCGGTGCCGGTGGCAAGCGCGGTGGCGCCCATGCCGCCGTTCAGAACCACAAGCTCCTGGGGCATCCGTTTGCGAAGATAGCCGGTCGACGAGATCTGACGCAGAACCTCGAGCGATTTCGAGGCTGCATTTTCGCTCGGCTCCCTGACGTTGGCCACGCCCTCTTCCTCGCCCCGGCCGAGATCGTCGAAGGCCGCGCCTTGCGGTTTGACATGGGCCAGGTCGGTCCGGTCGAGATAGCTCACCGCCAGTTCGCGGAAGATATAGTCGAGGATCGAGGTCGCCTGTTTGATCGAGTCGTTGCCCTGCACCATGCCGGCCGGCTCGAATTTGGTGAAGGTGAAGGCATCGACAAACTCTTCCAGCGGCACGCCATACTGAAGACCGACCGAGACCGCGATGGCGAAGTTGTTCATCATCGCGCGGAAGCCGGCGCCCTCTTTATGCATGTCGATGAAGATCTCACCGAGCTTGCCATCCTGATATTCGCCGGTCCGCAGATAGACCTTGTGGCCGCCGACGATCGCCTTCTGGGTATAGCCCTTGCGCCGCTCGGGGAGCTTTTCGCGGTGGGTGCGGATCAGCTCCTTGATGATCACCTTCTCGATGATCTTCTCGGCCAGAACCACGGCCTTTTCCTGCGGGTTGCCCGAGGCAAGGGTTTCGGCGGCCTCGTCGTCGTCCTCGACAAGGGCGGCGGCGAGCGGCTGGCTCAGCTTCGATCCATCGCGATAGAGCGCGTTGGCCTTGATGCCAAGGCTCCACGACAGCTCATAGGCCTTCTGGCAATCCTCGATGGTCGCGTCATTGGGCATGTTGATCGTTTTCGAGATCGCGCCCGAGATGAACGACTGGGCGGCGGCCATCATGGTGATGTGGCTGTCGACCGAGAGGAAGCGCTTGCCCGTCTTGCCGCAGGGGTTGGCGCAGTCGAAGACGTTGAGGTGCTCGTCCTTGAGGAACGGCGCGCCTTCGAGGGTCATGGTGCCGCAGACGTGGTCGTTGGCGGCCTCGATCTCCTTGCGGCTGAAGCCGAGGTGCTGAAGCAGGTTGAAGGTCGGGTCGTTCAGCTTTTCGGCGGGGATGCCGAGGGTTTTCTGGCAGAACTCTTCGCCCAAGGTCCACTGGTTGAAGACGAACTTGATGTCGAAGGCGGTCTTGAGCGCGCTTTCGATCTTGTCGAGCTCGGCCTGACCGAAGCCGTGGCCAATGAGCGAGGTGTGGTTGATCGCAGGCGCTTGGCCCAGCGAACCGTGGCCCACGGCATAGGCGATGATCTCTTCGATCTGGGCCGAGCCGTAGCCGAGCTTTTCAAGCGCGGCAGGCACCGACTGGTTGATGATCTTGAAATAACCGCCGCCGGCGAGCTTTTTGAACTTTACGAGGGCAAAGTCGGGCTCGATGCCGGTCGTGTCGCAATCCATCACAAGGCCGATCGTGCCGGTGGGCGCGATAACGCTCGTTTGGGCGTTGCGGTAGCCGTGCTTTTCACCAAGGGCGAGGGCTTCGTCCCAGGATTCCATGGCGATCTTCACAAGGCGCTGGTCGGGGCAGTTCTTGTGATCGAGCGCCACCGGCTTGACCGCGAGATTATCATAGCCATCGGTCTTGCCATAGGCGGCGTTGCGGTGGTTGCGGATCACGCGCAGCATATGGGCGCGGTTCTTGTCGAACTTGGCAAAAGCGCCAAGCTCGCCGGCGATCTCGGCCGAGGTGGCATAGGCGACACCGGTCATGATCGCGGTGAGCGCGCCGCCAAGGGCGCGGCCCTCATCGCTGTCATAGCCTAGCCCCATGTTCATCAGAAGGCCGCCGATATTGGCGTAGCCAAGGCCAAGGGTGCGGAAATCATAGGACAGCTGGGCGATTTCCTTGGACGGGAACTGCGCCATCATCACCGAGATTTCGAGCGTCAGCGTCCACAGACGCGTGGCGTGCATATAGTCCTCAACCTGGAACTCGCCGTCCTTGTAGAAGGTCAGCAGGTTCATCGAGGCAAGGTTGCAGGCCGTGTCGTCGAGGAACATATATTCCGAGCACGGGTTGGAACCACGGATCGCGCCGTCTTCGGGGCAGGTGTGCCAGGCGTTGACGGTGTCGTGATACTGGATGCCCGGATCGGCACAGGCCCAGGCGGCGTGGCCGACCTGATCCCACAGATCGCGCGCCTTGATGGTCTTGGAGACCTTGCCATCCTTGCGATTGATCAGCTCCCAGTCGGCGTCGGTCTCGACGGCCTTGAGGAAAGCGTCGGTCACGCGGATCGAGTTGTTCGAGTTCTGGCCCGAAACGCTGGCATAGGCTTCGCTGTCCCAGTCGGTGTCGTAGGTCGGAAACTCGATCGAGGTGTGGCCCTGACGCGCGTAATCGAGCACGCGCTTGATATAGGTCTCGGGGATCATCACGCGCTTGGCGTCGCGGATCGCCTCTTTCAGGCCCTCGTTGACCTTGGGATCATAGGCATCGGCCTCGGCGCCATCCCATGCACGGATCGCGGCGAAGATGCCGTTGAGCATCTTCTCGTGCATCTTGGAACCGGCGACGATCGAGGCGACCTTCTGCTCTTCGATGACCTTCCAGTTGATGAAATCCTCGATATCGGGGTGATCGGCATCGACGATAACCATCTTGGCCGCGCGGCGGGTGGTGCCGCCCGACTTGATCGCGCCGGCTGCACGGTCGCCGATCTTGAGAAAGCCCATAAGGCCCGAAGACTTGCCGCCGCCCGAGAGCTTTTCGCCCTCGCCGCGCAAGCTGGAAAAGTTGGTGCCGGTGCCCGAGCCATATTTGAACAGACGCGCCTCGCGGACCCAGAGGTCCATGATGCCGCCATCGTTGACCAGATCGTCAGCGACCGACTGGATAAAGCAGGCGTGCGGCTGCGGGTGCTCGTAGGACGAGGTGGATTTGGTCAGAACGCCGGTCTTGTAATCGACGTAGTGGTGGCCCTGCGCCGGGCCGTCGATGCCATAGGCCCAGTGCAGACCGGTGTTGAACCACTGCGGGCTGTTCGGCGCGGCGCGCTGGGTGGCGAGCATGAAGCGCATCTCGTCGTAATAGGCCTTGGCGTCGGCTTCGGTCGAGAAATAGCCGCCCTTCCAGCCCCAATAGGCCCAGGCGCCCGCGAGGCGGTCAAAGACCTGCTTGGCCGAGGTCTCGCCACCGAAGGTCGCGCCTTCGGCCGGAACCGAGCGCCAGAGGAAGGACGGAACGCCCTTTTCCTTGACCGGCTTGACCTCGGACGGCACGCCCGCCTTGCGGAAGTATTTCTGCGCGATGACATCGCTCGCGACCTGGCTCCAATCGGAGGGGATCTCGCAGTTATCAAGCTTGAAGACGATCTTGCCGTCAGGATTGCGGATCTCGGAAGAGGTCGTGCGGAATTCGACCTCGTTATAGGCGTCTTTGCCAGCTTTCGTGAAATTGCGTTCGATCTTCATCGCACCTTGCCCCTGCATGGCCGACGTTGCGGCCTTTTGAATAGTCCGGCGCATCGCGCCCCCGAGTACCTTGATGGACAAGATCAAAAGGCCTGTCGCTGGAAAGCCATCGCTTCCTGCGTCATCGGCTCCTTTGAACCAGAGCCTCTTCGCTGAGGTCTTTGTCCCTGCCACCGCATGGACACTAAATCTTGTGTCCCTTTTGTCGGCCCCCACAACCTGACGTGATCGACAGGCACGGTCAACGTGATTTTTACCCTTCCCGGCGAAAATTTCCGTTGACGGGGATTCGCCCACGCGCCGCTGTGGATGGCTCTGTGGATAAGCCTGTGAATGGCGCATTGCCCCTCCCCATTTCTGGCGGGGCGGGAATCTTTCGTGTCGCCGCGCACTTACACAACGGGGTTAAGAAATCGGATCAAATACGACAAAGGCACAAAAACACGGGCCGCCGTGATTCCCTCCCGGCGGCCCGTAAATGGCAGTGTTGTCTGGATGCCTCTCTAGAAAGGCAGGCAATAGGGATCAGACAGGGCGCCTACACCGAACTGAAACCCGTTTTGCAGGAAGTCGTAGCCCACTGTGCCAGTCACGGTGCAGGTGCTGTAGCTGAGGCCTATGTCAGCGCCCCACCCATTTTCGAAATAATAGCTGACACCCCCGGCCAGGGCAGGCGTGTTGGGCAGGTTCGAGGTCACATACTTGACGGTCAGGCCGGGGCCCGCCCCCATCGTCCACACAAACCCGGCGAAAAAGCTCGGGCCCGTAGGGACAGACGCCGACGCCGTCGTTCCAGCAGCAGCCAGCACAGCCGCCGCGATCAATGTCGTGGTATATTTCATTGCTCATCCTCCTTGTTTTTCATGGGAGATGATTCCACCGGAAAGGTGCCGCAAGTCAACCGGGCATATCGTCCAAATGGATGGTCGGGGCGATAGGATTCGAACCTACGACCTACGGTACCCAAAACCGTCGCGCTACCAGGCTGCGCTACGCCCCGACGGATGCGTGCTTAGACGGGGCGGAAGGGTTTGAAAAGGCC
>JAHEBR010000275.1 GCA_024642185.1 Marivivens sp.
TCGCATTGCCCGACACCTCCGGCGCAAGCGCCATCTGCTCGGGGTCTGGAGTGAACGGACGATAGGGATTCTCGCGCGGCATGGGCCTAGCTCATCCGCCGCCGCGCCATCTGTCAACGGCGCGTGCGTTTGATCTTCTTCTTCAGCTTGCTGGCCTTGGCCTTCTCCGCCCCCGCGCGGCGGCGCACAGGTTTACCGCGCCCACGATGCGAGGGGCGCGCAAGGGTGCGTTCCTCAAGCTTCAGAAGCTCAACGATAAGGCCGCCCGACACAGGCGCCGCCTCGACCAGCTTGACCGTGACCCTCTGGCCGAGGCCGATCACCGTGCCGCTTTTCGATCCCGTAAGGCTCTGGCTCTCGGCATCGTGATGGAAGAACTCATCGCCAAGGCTGCGGATCGGCACAAGGCCGTCAGCGCCTGTCTCGTCGAGCTTTACGAAAACGCCAAAGCGGGCGATGCCGCTGATCCGGCCTGTCATCTCGGCACCAAGGCGATCCGAAAGAAAGGCGGCAAGATAGCGGTCGGTCGTGTCGCGCTCGGCAATCATAGACCGGCGCTCGGTATCCGAGATGAGCTGGCCGGTTTCCTCGAGGTTCTCGATATCCCAAGGGCTCAACCCGTCGTCGCCCCAGCGATGCGCCGAAATGAGGCCGCGGTGCACGATCAGGTCGGAATAGCGGCGAATGGGCGAGGTGAAATGCGCATAGTTCCTAAGCGCGAGGCCGAAATGCCCGAAATTCTCGGGGTTGTAATAGGCCTGCGTCATTGCCCGGAGCGTCTGAATATTGATCAGCTCGTCGTTCGGTGTGCCTTCGGCCTGTTTCAAGAGCGCATTCAGGTGCCGCGTCTGTAAAACCTGCCCTTTGGCCAGCACCAGCCCCGCCGCCTGCGCCACTTCACGCAGCGCCTCAAGCTTGTCGGGGCTGGGCTCTTCGTGAACGCGGAACAGAAGCGGCGTGCGCTTCTGGATCAGCGTCTCGGCGGCAGAGACATTGGCGAGGATCATGAACTCCTCGATCAGCTTGTGTGCCTCAAGCCGTTCCT
The DNA here is from genome assembly GCA_024642185.1 of Marivivens sp. GTDB lineage: Bacteria > Pseudomonadota > Alphaproteobacteria > Rhodobacterales > Rhodobacteraceae > RFZI01. The sequence continues at coordinate 1,046 of JAHEBR010000275.1, forward strand.
TGAAGGCCACGCTCGTGACATGGCCTTCCTCGTTGATCTCGATCCGCCGCTCGGGCAGATCAAGGTCGAGCGGCTGGCGCGCCTCGCGGGCGCGGGCGAGCAAGCGGTAAGCCTCGTAAAGCGGCTTCAGGATCGGCTCGACGAGGGCTTCGGTCTTTTCATCGGGCGCGCCGTCAACGGCATTCTGCACCTGCTGATAATTCAGCGAGGCGACCGACAGCATCAGGCCACGGGTAAAGCGGTGGTCGATCTTATGCCCCTGCGCGTCAATCCGCATCCGCACGGCAAGGCAGGCGCGCGGCACATTCTCGTGCAGCGAGCAGAGATCGCCCGAGAGGCGATCCGGCAGCATCGGCACGACACGGTCGGGGAAATAGGTCGAGTTGCCGCGCTTGCGGGCCTCGCGGTCCAACTCCGAATTCGGCCGGACGTAATGGGCCACGTCCGCAATAGCGACCCAGATCACGAAACCGCCGGGGTTCTTCGGGTCGTCGTCGGCATGGGCATAGCAGGCGTCGTCGCGGTCGCGGGCATCGACGGGGTCGATGGTCAGAAGCGGCAGCTCGCGCAGGTCTTCGCGGCCGTTGAGGCCGGCTGGCTTGCAGGCGTCGGCCTCGGCCATCACCGCATCGGGAAACTGATCGGGGATACCGTGCTGGTGAATGGCAATGAGGCTCACCGCACGCGGCGCTGTCGGGTCGCCCAGCCGCGCGACGATGCGGGCTTTGGGCAGGCCAAGCCGGCCCTTCGGCCCCGATTGCTCGGCCTCGACCAGCTCGCCGTCTTTCGCCTCGCCTTCGGCCCCGGCAGGAACCACCCATTGCCGGTCGGCCCCCTTGTCGATGGGCACGATCCGCCCGCCTTCCGAGCCCTTGCGGAAGATGCCGACGATCCGCTGCGGGTTGGTGCCGATCTGGCGGATCACCCGCGCGGCATAGTCGTGCTCTTGGCCCTTCACCATCTCGAGCCGCGCCAGAACGCGGTCGCCCTCGCCCAGCGCGGGGTCGGTCGGTTTCAGGACCATCAGGATTTTCGGCGCCGCGCCCTTGCCCTCCCATTCGGCCGGATCGGCCCAGAGATCGCCCTCGGCATCCGGCGCGCGCACGCGCAGCACGGCAACGGGCGGCAATTCATCGGCATCGCGATAGGAGGTCTTGCGCTTGCGCAAGAGCCCCTCGTCCTCCATCTCGCGCAAAAGCGCCTTGAGGTCGATCCGCGCCGCCCCCTTGATCCCGAAGGCCCGCGCGATATCGCGCTTGGCAGTCTGGGTCGGGTTGGCCGATATCCAGTCGAGAACTTCCTGTTTGGAGGGTACGCGTGTCATGCGCCCGCCCTAGCACGGGCGCGGCGCGGCGTCATGCGCGAAACGCGGTCAGGCGAAATAGCCCTCAAGGATACGGCGATAGATCGCCTTGAGCTGGCCGATCTGTTCCACCGAGACCCGCTCGTCAACGGCGTGCATCGTCTTGCCGACAAGGCCAAACTCGACCACCGGGCAATGATCCTTGACGAAGCGCGCGTCTGACGTGCCGCCCGAGGTCGACATCTCGGGGGTGCGGCCGGTCTCGGCGGTCACGGCCTTGGCGATGAGTGCCGAAAGCTCGCCCGGCGGCGTCAGAAAGCTCTCGCCCGAGACCTTGACGCTCAGCGCCACCCGCACGCCGAATTCCTCGGCCACGCGGTCGGCCTCGGCCTGCAGGCGCTCGGTCACCGAAGCGCCGCTGTGCAGATCGTTGAAGCGGATGTTGACCGTGCCCCGGCAGGTGTTGGGGATCACGTTGGTCGCGGGGTTGCCCGTGTCGATGGTGACGACAGCAATGGTCGAGGCGTCGAAATGATCCGAGCCTTCATCGAGC
>JAHEBR010000056.1 GCA_024642185.1 Marivivens sp.
ATGTCGGTCATCGCCGGATCGGTGTGGATGCGGCCACGATTGATATTGAGATAGTCGATCTGCCCCGTCGCCTTGAGCCGCTTGGCGATCTTGAGCCCCATTTCTGGCGTGACGCCGCCCTCCTGCACCTCGTCGGGGGCAAAGCGGACGCCGACGATGAAATCGTCGCCCACCCGCTTGCGCACAGCATCAATGACATCGAGGGCAAACTTCATGCGCGTGTCGAGGCTCTCGGCGCCATAGGGGCCATCGAGCCGGTTGGTGAGCGGCGACCAGAACTGGTCAAGCAGATGCCCGTGGGTCATGACCTCAACCCCGTCCATCCCACCTTCTTTCATCCGCTCGGCAGCATCAGCGAAATCACTGATAATGCGCGTAATATCCCAATCCTCGGCCATCTTGGCAAAGTAGTGGTGGGCGGGCTCGCGGTCGTAGGTCGAGCTCACCGGCGGCAGCCAGTCGCCCTTGTCCCAGCCGGTGCGGCGGCCAAGGTGGGTGATCTGGATCATCGCCGCCGCGCCATGTTCGTGGATCGCATCGGTCAAATCGCGGATCCACGGAACCACCTCGTCCTTATAGGCGAGGATATTGTTGAAGGCGGGCGGGCTGTCGCGGCTCACCGCCGCCGACCCCGCCGTCATCGCCATCGCGATCCCGCCTTTCGCGCGCTCGGCATGATAAAGCCGGTAGCGCTCTTTCGGCATCCCGTCTTCGGCATAGGCCGGCTCGTGACTGGTCGTCATGATCCGGTTGCGCAGCGTCAGATGGCGCAGCTTGAAGGGCTGGAGAAGGGGATCGTTCGACATCTAGCAGGCCTTTCATTGTGCGGCGGCTTGTTGCGATTTTGGCGGCTCGGAGACGGACCACCGCCGCCCACAACGACATTTGCGGGTCGCAATTCGACCTGGTGTCCACGAACGGTTCGGCATCAGAAATACAATTTCAGTCTGATTATTTTCGAAAGCTGATTGGAAACGAGGCAACCTGAATTACAGTTCTCCAAAATGGGGAACAGAGCGCAAATGTCGGATCGACTGATCTACGAGAGCCGCAAGTCCAAGGTATTCTACCGAACCGACGAATCTGGCGCGGCCTTTGCCGTGAAAGTTCTCAACTTCGAGTTCCCCACTCCGGACGACATCTCGCAGTTTCACAACGAATTCGACATTATCGAAGGGCTGCATCTGCCCGGTATCCGCAACGCGATCAAAAAGACGCGGGAAAACGGCCGCCATGTCCTAATTATGGAATGGATCAAGGGGCAGCCTCTCAAAGAGGCTTTTCGGGACAAGACCGGCGATATCGTTGATGCCCTGCATATCGCGATCGCAGCCTCAAGCGCCTTGGCCGAAATTCACGAAAATCAGATCATCCATCGGGACGTCACGCCCAACAACTTTCTTGTCGACCTTCAGGAGCGGCGGGTTTGGCTTATTGATTTCGGGATTTCGACCAACCTCAACCTAAAGCAAGCCTTTATCGGCAATCCCGACCGAATCGAGGGCACTGTCTCGTATGTCTCGCCGGAACAAACCGGCCGGATGAACAGGACTGTTGATTTTAGAACCGATCTCTATTCCTTCGGCATTACCCTCTACGAAATGCTGTCAGGCGAGGTGCCTTTCGCGGGTAACGACGCAATGGAAGTGGTCCATGCGCATCTGGCGCAAAAGCCGATTCCGCTGATCGAAAAGAACCCGGACCTGCCGCAGGTTCTTTCCGACATCGTCGATCGTCTCCTCGCGAAAAACGCCGACGACCGATACCAATCCGCAAGGGGTCTCAAGCACGATCTTGAGAAATGCCTTGCAGCCTATGAAAAGTCCGGGGGCAATTTTCCCGCTTTCCCGCTGGGAGAGGCTGATCATTCCAGCATCTTCCGGCTGCCGCAAAAGCTCTACGGCCGAGAGGCGGAGGTGGCCGAGATTATCCAAGCCTACGAAGCCGCAGCCGGGGGGGCACGCAAGCTTCTTCTCGTCGGTGGCTATTCGGGCACCGGAAAGACCGCCCTTGTTCACGAGGTCCACAAACCGATCACCGCCAATCGGGGCCGCTTCTGCAGCGGCAAGTTTGACCAGCTTCAGCGCGCCACGCCGCATTTCGCCTTTCTCGAAGCGTTCCGCGATCTGATCGAAACGCTGCTGACCGAAAACGAAGATGTGCTCTCTGATCTGCGCGCGAGCCTTGAGGAAGCCTTGGGCGAAGAGGGGCAGGTTCTCACCAACGTTCTGCCCAGCCTTGAGCATGTCATCGGCGCCCAGCCTGATGTGCCCGAGGTCGGCGGTGCCGAGGCGCAGAACCGTTTTCATTATGTGTTCCGCAAATTCGTTCGGACGCTTGCGACGGTCGACAACCCGCTCGTTATTTTTATCGATGACCTGCAATGGGCGGACTCAGCATCGCTCGACCTTTTGCAGGCGCTGATGTCCGATCCAGAAAGCGGTCATCTCCTGATCATCTGCGCCTATCGCGAGAACGAGGTCGACCCGACCCACCCCTTCATCCGCACGGTGGACGAGATTGCCGAAACCGGCCTGATCCCCGACCGCGTGCAGGTTCGCAATCTCGGCGAGGACGATCTGGTTGCGCTTTTGTCGGATGCTCTTTCATCTGCGCCCGAGGCGGTCGCCCCACTCGCTCGGCTCGTGCAAGACAAGACCAAGGGCAATGCGTTCTTCGCCACAGAGTTTCTCAAGTCGCTGGCCTCGGAAAGTCTTTTGACCTTCGAATTCGAGGCAGCTCGCTGGCTTTGGGACCACGAGCAGATCGCCCAGAAGAACATCGCCGACAATGTGGTTGAGCTGATGGCGGAAAAGATCCGACGTCTTGATCCGCAGACGCAAGAAATCCTCCAGCTTGCGGCCTGTGCGGGCAACCGTTTTGATCTTGGGACACTGTGCTGGATTGCGGATGTCGACAGCGAGACCGCCGCGGCCCGCCTGAAACCGGCGCTGGCCGAGGGCCTTGTCCTGCCGCTTGGCCGCTCGGTTTTCAAGTTCAGCCACGACCGGATTCAGCAGGCGGTCTATTCCTTGATCCCCGAAGAACAGCGCGAGCGGGTTCACCTCAAGATTGGCCGCCGACTGCAATCACGGCTGGAGGAGAACGATGATACCTCGCGCATCTTCGAGATCGCCAACCAGCTAAACCTTGGGCGCGGCCTTCTGACGAGCCCGGAGGAAATCATCGCACTTGCCGAGCTCAACCTCAACGCAGGCATTCGCGCCAAACAAAACTCGGCCTTCCCGACGGCGCTGGAATACCTCGGGGCGGGCATCTCACTTGCCGAAGAAGGGCGCGATCCTTGGGCCGACCACTATGATCTGAGCCTTGCGCTTTACAGCGAAGCCACCGAGGCGGCCTATCTTGCCGGCCGCTTCGACCAAACCGACGCCTGGTTCCGCGAGGTGCTTGCCCACGGTCGAACGATCCTCGACAAGGTCAAACCCTATGAGACCCGCATCCTCGCCTATAAGGCGGAGAACAAGCTCATGGAGGCAATCGACACGGGCCTTGAGCTTCTCGAACTTTTGGGAGAGCGTTTTCCCCGCAATCCCAACATGGCCCACATCTTCCGCGATCTGGCGACGACGCATTTTGCGCTCATGGGCAAGTCGAACGAAGATCTGATGGCCCTGCCCCTGATGACCGACCCCGAGAAGAAGGCGGCCATGCGGATCATCGCCGACATCATGTCGTCGGTCTATTGGGGCAAGCCCAATCTCGTGCCGATCATCGCCTTCCGGATGGTTCGGCTCTCGCTCAAATACGGCAACCATCCGGTCTCGTGCTTTGCCTATGGCTCCTACGGCGTTCTGATGTGCGGGGTCCTCGGGGCGATGCGCACGGGCTATCGCTATGGGCAACTGGCGCTCGATCTGCTGGAAAAGCTGAATGCCAAGGAATGGAAGGCGCAGATCTTCGTCACACCCTATGCGTTGATCTTCCACTGGAACGAACACGTCCGCAACACGCTCCGCCCGCTGCAGCAATCCTTCCAGATCGGCATGGAGACGGGCCTGATCGAGTTTGCCTGCGTCAACACCAATATCTACTGCATCCAATCCTTCCTCTGCGGCCGCCCGCTCGAGCGGGTCGAGGAAGAAACCCGCGCCTACAGCGAGCTTTACAAGCAGTTCAAGCAGGAGACGAATTACAATTACAACGAGGTCTTCCGGCAGGCGATGCTGAACCTCTTGGGCCGCTCGAGCGATCCGGTGAAGCTTTCGGGCGAGGCTTATGACGAAGACAGGATGCTCGCCCAGAACGAGGAACGGAGCGACAAGACCGGCACATTTTTCATTCATTTCAACAAGATGCTGTTGGCCTACTATTTCCGCCGGTTTGACGAGGCGCGGCTGCACGCGCGGGAATCCCGCAAGCGGCTTGATGCGGTGCTGGCCAAGTTCGAAATCCCCAACCAGCATTTCTACGAGGCGCTGACGCTTCTGGCCGTGGCGGAGCGCAGCAGCGGCGTTGAGCGGTTCAAGCTCATCGCCCGAGCGCGGATGGATATCGCCAAACTGAAGCGTTGGGGCAAATATGCGCCCGAGAACTACCGGCATAAATACGATCTCTGCTATGCCGAGCTGGCCCGAATTCAGGGCCACACCGACCGCGCATGGCTGGCCTATGACCGCGCTGTGGCGGGCGCCTCGGAGAACGACTACCTGCACGAACAGGCGCTGGCCTATGAGCTTGCGGGCCGGTTCTATGCCGCGAGCGGCCGCAAGATTTTGGCCGAGTTCCACCTCAAAGCCGCCTACAACGCCTATCGAGAGTGGGGCGCAAAAGCGAAGCTGCGCGATCTGGCCGAGACCTTCCCGATGTATCTTTCGACGAATACCCAAGGGATCGAAGCCACCTCGGGCACGATAGACACAAGCTCGTCGATGATCGACGGCTCGATCCTTGATATTACCACTGTTCTCAAAGCCTCGACCACGATCTCGGGCGAAGTTGTCCCCTCGCGGCTTTTGACCGTTCTCATGCACATCGTTCTTGAAAATGCGGGCGCCCAGCGCGGCTATCTCCTTCTCGACAGCGCCGAGGGTCTGCGCGTTCAGGCGCATGGCGAAGGTGGGAACGAAACCCTTGAGGTGATGCAGGGAACGCCATTTGAAGATTGCGAGGGATTGTCGGTTCCGGTGGTGAAATACGTCCACCGCACAGGAGAGCCGGTTGTTCTGGCCGAGGCCTGGTCCGATGGCCGCTTCCGAGGCCAGCCCTATATGGAGAAGTACCAGCCAAAATCGATCCTCTGCGTGCCGATACTCAATCAGGGCAAGCGTGTGGGTGTGCTCTATCTGGAAAACAACCTTACTGTTGGCGCCTTCACCCGTGACAGGGTCGACCTCTTGAAGCTTCTCTCCGGCCAGATCGCGGTGTCGATCGACAATGCGATGCTCTATGAACAGCTCGAGCAAAAGGTGGCCGAGCGCACGGCCGAGCTGGCCGAGGAAAAGAAGAAGTCCGACAACCTCCTGCTCAATATTCTCCCTGTCGAAACCGCCGAAGAACTGAAACAGAAGGGCCACGCCGAAGCGCGGCACTATGAGCGCGTGACCGTCCTTTTCACCGATTTCAAAGGGTTCACCGAATTGTCGGCGCGCCTGACGCCCGCCGAACTCGTCGCCGAGCTCGACGACTGTTTCAAGGCCTTCGACCAGATCGCCGAGAAATACCGGATCGAGAAAATCAAGACCATTGGCGACAGCTATATGGCCGTAGGCGGACTGCCTGTGCCGAACTCCACGCACGCCGAAAACGTGGTGAATGCCGCGCTCGAAATGCGAGACTTTATGTCCAGTCGGAATTCCTCGGGTGGTGGCAAGACGATGGGCATCCGCATCGGTGTCCATACCGGCCCGGTGGTCGCCGGCATTGTTGGATTGAAGAAATTTCAATACGATATCTGGGGAGACACGGTGAATACCGCCTCGCGCATGGAAAGCTCGGGCGAGGTCGGTCAGGTGAACGTGTCTCAAACGACCTACGATCTCGTTCGCAGAAAATTTGATTTTACGTTCAGAGGAGAGGTTGAAGCGAAAGGCAAAGGGAAAATCCCGATGTATTTCGTTGACCGCCTCGCTCCATCCCAGAATTCAGAGGGACAGAATGAGCAAGACGAAAACTAGCGCCGAGGCTGCGATCAGTTCCGCGCCCACCGATGAGGCCTCGATCCGTGAGATCATCGACAAGTGCAAACGCGAGACGCGGATCGAGTATCACTATGGCGACGGTTTCTTCAAACCGCGGATGCGCGGGATCAATCATCTCGAGCTTGGCCGTTCAAAGATCATCTCGAGCCCGATCACCATCCTGATCGAGTGGCTCTATGTTCAGTGGAAGCGGGTCCGCGATTTCTTTGGCGATCTCGGCAAGCGCCTGTTCCCGCGGGAGGGGCGCGTCTGGTGCGACCGGGTCGACAGCCATCTCGCCGGCCAGACGATCTTTGCCGGAGACCGCGGCGACGGGGCGCCCATCCACCACCTGCATCTTGAATTCTGGGGCCGGACGTGGCTCGGCCATTGGCGCAAGTTTGGCGAGACCAAGACCGACAAGGAAGGCTATTTCCGCCTGCCCTTCGATCTGCGACAGGCGCGGCGCCTTTGGGTGCGGCGCGTCTATTTCGAGATCCAGACCACGACGCGGGTCTATTTTCATGAGGGCAAGCCACGCTTTCATTTCGATGTGTGGCGCAGGGTCGAATTGCCCAAGGGCGACCTGATCGGCATGGACTATAACCTGCGCACCATTCGCCTCGATTTCTGGCGCTATCGCGAAGGGGCCTACACGCCGCGCGCCAAGGTCAACGCAAGCGGCGACGAGCCAGAGCACTATAGCCAGGGCCGGATCGACGCCCTGATGGAGCAGGTCATCCCGATCGAGCTTACCAAGATCAAGCACCTCGACCAGATCGAGCTTGATCCCGGCTCGCTCACCATCCCCGAGATTCAGGCGGATTATCCGATGAACCTCACGACCTGCATCGAAAAGCATCTGCCTGGCTATACCCGCGGCGATGAATGGTTCGGCGAGCGGATGATGAACGGCATGAACCGCGGTACGTTTCAGCCCGACGCAAAGAAGAAGGGCCACTACTGGATCCATTATTTCGGGCGCTGCTGGTATGAGAGCAACGATGTCTATGCCCTGCCCGACGTGGATATCCTCTTCAAACTCAAGAAAAACGGCCTGCCCGAGCCGGTGGAAATCCACCTGACCGGCAAGCTGAACAGCCACGAACACGACCCATGGAAGAAGCGGGTCTATACGCCGAAAGACGAGCCCGACTGGACCTATGCCAAGCGCGTCGCGCGGGTGAACGGGGCCTTCAACACCGAGGTGGAAGAGCATTTCGCGGGCACCCACCTCAATTCCGAGCAATTCGCCGTCGCCTGCTATCGCAACCTCAAGCTCAACCCCGTGGCAGCGCTTCTGATGCCGCATCTCAAGGAGGTCTCCCTGATCGACCACGCGGCCGACAAGACCCTGATCGGCGGCTATATCGCAGCGGCAACGGCGCTGACCAAAGAGGGCCTTGAACAGCGCACCCGCGACATCATGGGGATGCAGGACTGGAAGGGCTGGAAGCCCATGACGCCGATCAGCAAGGCCCATAGCTGCGCCAAGGCCGAGGCGCTTTTCTGGGATGTGGTCGGAGGCTATGTGGATCGCTTCGTTGAGGATTGGAAGGACGAGATCCAGAAGCACTGGTTCGAGATCTACTGTTTCTCGGAAGACCTCGTGAACCACGCCGTCCCCGTGGCCTTCACCGCCCCGCAAGATGCCCCGCCCAAAGGCGCGAAGTGGAAAGCTTTGGCCGATCGCCGCTTTGAGTATTATTGCCAGCAGTATTCCTTCGATCCCACGCTCGAACGCCCCGTCGTGAACGGCGAGCGCAAGGCGATTTCGCGGATCACCGCGGCCAAATCGTTCCACGAGGCGGGCAAAGAGGATTGGCAGAACCTCAAGGACGCCTGCCGCTACGCGATCATGATGGCGACCTATATGCACACATGGATCAACGAGCATCAGTATGATGATCTGGGCGAGATCCTCTATAGCTGCGGCGGGTTGCGCTATGGCGAAAAGCCCGAGGGCATCATGGCCCCCGAGAGCGATTATGGCATCGCCCCCGACCTTGAACGCAGCACCCAGATGCTGTGGTTCACCAACCTCCTGTCGCGCACCGAATACGGCTTTATCACCCGCAACGAAGAGGGCGACGTAAACCCGCATTTCGCCGAGCTTCTCGAAGCCAAACGCGAGGAGTTCAAATCCCTTGGCGTCGATATCGACGCAATCGAGTCGAGGACCAACATATGAGCAGCGCGACCCACATCACCCTGAGCCAGATCGAGCGCTACTGGATCCACCGCTTCGGCGACAAGCTGCTCCTCTGGGTCTATGCCAAGCTCTTCGCGGTCATGCTCGCCCTCTTCCTCTGCTTCCCCAAGCAGCAGCGGATGAGCCACAACAACGGCATCGGCGCGGCGGGCAAACTGCGGATCGTCGATCACCCCGAATTTCCCGCGCACCCCTTCTTTGCGCCGGGCCGGGAGTTTCCGGTGCGGATCCGCCACGCCTCGGCCACCTTCCTCGACGATGCGATGAACTGCATCCGCAGTATGTCGATCAAGCTCTCGGACCATCATTTCAAAAGCCCCTTCGACATCGAGATGAATTCAGGCGAGGTGAGCCTTTTCTGGTCGGCCGCGAGTTTCCTGAAATTCGCCCGTCTCAGGGGCGAGAAATACGGGATCGAATACCGCGACTATAACCGCAAATATCCCAACGGCCTTGCCGGTTCGATGGCCGCCGGCCGCCGCCACGCGACCTCGTTTCACAACCTGCATTACTACTGCAAGACGCCCTTCCTCTACATGGGTTCGGACAACATCAAGCGCTATGCGAAATACCGCGTGATCCCCGCCGACAACGAGCCGGAGTCGGGCAAGGAAGAGAACCCCAGCGAATGGGACCAGTGCAACCAGCGCATCCTGCCGCACGAGACGCGGGGGCGGAATTACCTCAAATATGAATACGAAGACCGCATCCGCCGCGAGGGCGCCCGCTATCGCCTGCAGATCCAGACCCATCCTGCCTCGGACAATGAGGATCCGGAGGTGTTCAACAACATGATCGTCTGGGACGAAGACGCGCATCCCTGGCAAGATCTCGGGATCATCACCATCGACCGCACGCTCGACTGGAAGGAAAGCACGCTCACGACCTTCTCGGTCAACAACATGCCGAAAACGCTCGGCGTGCTGCCTGCAAAGTCGATCTTCGACTACAACTCGCTCAACTATCTCCGCGCCCATTCCGAGTTGGCCCGCAAAGCGCGTATGCTGTCCTATAAAGTCTACGGCATGGTCCCGCCGATCCCCGACAATGACAACCGGAACGTTTCGGACTGGGGGGTCTAGCCCAAAGTGGGCGCTAGGGGCTTGCCGCCCTCTTCCAGCTTGAGAAAATCGAGAAAGCCTTGCGCGGCATTCGTCAGATGCTTGCCGCGCCGGTGCACGGCGAACCAACGCCGGCGCAGGGGGAAGCCCTCGACATCCAGCACCACGATCTCGCCCGCAACCAGTTCCAGCCGCAGCGCGTGGAGCGAAAGATAGGCGATGCCCAGCCCCGAGATCACGCCCTGCTTGATCGCCTCGCTGTCGTCAAACTCCATGTGGGTCGCCAGCGTGACCCCGCGCGACTGGCAGAGCTTGTCGACCGCCTGACGGGTGCCCGATCCGGGCTCGCGGTGGATGATATCCTCGCCCGCAAGGCGCGAGAGCGGGATATTGGCCTGCCCGACCAGCGGGTGATCGGGCCTTGCGGCAAAGACGATGACGTTTTCGAGGAAAGGCTCGGCCACGACCGCCTCTTCCTCGGGCGTCTGCCCCATGATGTAGAGATCGTCCGCATTGGCGGCGATGCGGACGAGAAGGGTCTCGCGGTTGGCGATCTGCAGGCGTGGCTCGACACGGGGGAAGCGGCGTTTGAAATCGCCCAGAAGCTGGGGCAGGAAATACTTGGCCGTCGAGACCACCGCGATCGACAGGGGCCCTGCCACTTCGCGGTGCATATCCTCGATCGCCGCCTGCATCTCGCCAAGCCGCCCAAGGATATCCCGCGAGGCCGCCGCGACGACCTCGCCCGCGTAGGTCAGGTGCATTGATTTTCCGTGCTGCTCGGTCAAAGGCAGGCCGATCTTTTCCTCAAGGCTGCGCACCTGCATCGACACCGAAGGCTGCGACAAATGCGCCTCTTCGGCGGCCCGCGTGATCGAACCATGGCGGGCCACCGCCTCGAACAGGCGCATTTGCTGCAATGTTGGCGCTATCACACCTGCCATAAGTTTTCCTCTATGTAGTTTATCAAAAGAATATATTTTTCTATATTCCTCCCGTCAACTAGCGTCCCCCCAAGTTCGCCGAAAGGGAGGAATACCGCGATGGCACTAGATCAACCCAAAGCCTACAAGGCCGGGGTCAAGGAATACCGGGAAACCTATTGGATGCCCGACTATACCCCCAAAGACACCGACTTTCTGGCCTGTTTCAAAATCATCCCCCAGCAAGGCGTTCCGCGCGAAGAAGCCGCCGCCGCCGTGGCCGCAGAAAGCTCGACCGGGACATGGACGACCGTCTGGACCGACCTTCTGACCGACCTCGACTATTACAAGGGTCGCGCCTATGCGATCGAGGACGTGCCGGGCAGCGACGATGCCTTCTATGCTTTCATCGCCTACCCGATCGACCTGTTCGAAGA
>JAHEBR010000057.1 GCA_024642185.1 Marivivens sp.
AGCAAACAGCGTCAACCGCAGTTCGTGGATAAAATGTCGTTAGCGCGAGAACTTCTGAAATATTGTTGCTTGCGATGGCTGAAAAACGGTCGTTTCGTAAATTTACGGAGCGGGGCGGCCGAATGAGATTGCGATATCGTCCCTGCATTGGTGCCTTTGGTCTGGATTTTGGACCAATTGACGCAGTTGCAGCATGATTTCGCGGCGCGGAGGTGGTTTCGGATGGGGCGACTGCGTGGTCATACTGTTCAACCTATGCTTTTGCGCAGTTTGTAACCCGCTGGATTTGGGGGGAATTTGAATGGGCAGAACGGCCGCCCGACAATGATTTTTGCCTTAATGACCGGATACTTTCGGGTACCGGCACAGACCCGCGCTGGCCCTGTGGGTAAGAAAACCAGACCCTAGCCGAAATTCTCTATTTTCAATCAGGTGGCTTCACCACTAGGCTCCCCCTACTTGAAACGATCTGCCCGCCGCGAGGCGGGGCAAAGTTGTAATGGGAGGAAAACAGTGGATCGTCGTTCATTCCTTAAGACCTCGGCTCTTGGCGGGACCGCCGCAGCCGCAACGACCCTCGCGGCTCCGGCCTATGCGCAGGGCAACCGCACGCTGACCATGGTGACCTCGGTCCCCGATGGTTTTGCCGTGTTCGATGACGCGGCCCAGCGTCTGGCCGATCTTGTCACCGCCATGACCGATGGCGCGCTGACCGTCGAGAAGAAGCCGGCAGGCTCGCTCGTGGGCGCGCTCGAAGTCTTCGACGCGGTGAGCTCGGGTCAGGCTGATATGTATCACTCGGCCGACTACTACTTCATGAACCAGCACCCCGCTTATGCCTTCTTCACCGCTGTGCCCTTCGGCATGACCGGCCCGGAGATGATGAGCTGGTACAACCACCAGGGCGGCAAAGAGCTGCACGACGAGCTGGGCCAGATCTTCGGCCTCAAGTCGTTCCTGGCCGGCAACACCGGCCACCAGCCGGGCGGTTGGTTCAACAAAGAGATCAACACCGCGTCCGACCTTCAGGGCCTCAAGTTCCGTATGCCGGGCTTCGGCGGTCTGGCTCTCGGCCGCACCGGCGCCTCGGTCCAGAACATCCCGGGCGGCGAGATCTATCAGGCTCTGTCCTCCGGTGCCGTTGACGGCGCCGAGTGGATCGGCCCCTTCGCCGACGAGCGCATGGGCTTCCAGGAAGTCTGTAAGTTCTACTACACCTCGGGCTTCCACGAGCCGGGTTCGGCTCTGGCCACCGCGATGAACCGCGATGTGTTCGACTCGCTGACCCCCTCGCAGCAGAAGATCTTCGAGATCGCTGCCGGCGAAGTCCACAGCTGGTCGCTTGCTCAGTCCAACGCCAACAACGCTGTTGCGCTTGAGCGTCTGAAAGCGGGCGGCGTGAAGGTTCTGGAATTCTCGGACGAGATCTGGGACGCCTTCGGCAAGGCCTCGAAAGAAGCCCTCGACGATTTCATGGGTGACGAGCTCTTCGCCCGTGTCCGCGCCAGCGCGGAATCGGCCATGAACGCAACCCACGATTGGCTGAGCATCTCGGACGACGTGTTCACCCGCCAGCGTTCGCGCGTGAACGGCTAAGGCCGGGAACGAAGCCAAGTTTTGTCGGGCCGGGGTCTCCCCGGCCCGACTTCTATAGCCGCGTCAGGCGCGGCGCCGCTTCTTCGGGAGAGAAGCGGGTGCTTATCGGAGAATTTCCATGGGGCTGGTGGAAGCTTGGGGCGGCAACTTCATTGGATGGGTTGCAGCACAGTTGATCGAAGGGTTCTACAATCTCGTCTACGCGCTGTTTCATACATCGACGTGGCTGGATTGGCTGAGCTGGGAAAATACCACTGAAGACAAAGAATCCCTGATGCGCTTCATCTACTTCGGCGCATCGAAGGAATTTCTCTTCGTCTTCATCGACCTCTTCATCGTCCTGACGATCGCAGGCATCCTCTATCGCCCGTTGATGTGGAGCATCGTTCGCGGCCTAGAGACCTTTGCCAATACCATCGGCCGGACGGCGGCCTGGGCAGGCTTGACGATGGTCCTCTTGCAGATCCTGATCATCTTCCTGCAGCGCGTCTTCGCGGTAAGCCAGATCTCCTTCGGTTTCGGCATGTCCTTCTCGTTCGACGTGAGCTGGTGGTCCGAAAGCCTCAAGTTCTACAACGCGATGATCGTCGCCCTCTGCGCCACCTACACCTTCGTGCAGGGCGGCCATGTGCGGGTTGACCTGATCTATTCCGGCGTGAGCTTCCGCACCAAAAAGCTGATCGACATGTTCGGCTCTATCGTCTTCATGCTGCCGGCGGCCTTCATCGTCTGGCTTTATGGCTGGTTCTTCATGTGGCGGCACCTTGTCGTGCCCAACCCCTCGGCGTCGAACTCGCTCGATCAGCTGGTGATGAAAGCCCGCGCGCTGCGCTGGAACGTCGAGACCATCGGCTTCAGCCCGAACGGGTTCAACGCCTACTTTCTCTTCAAGATGCTGCTTCTGGCCTATACCGGCATGGTCATCGTCCATGCGGTTGCCTTCTTCTACCGCTCCTTCCTCGAGCGGTCGGAAGGCGAGGCGAGCGAGAACAAGCATCTCGACAAAGACGTGCTGGGTGACGCGCAAGCGGAACTCGTGGCCGAAATCCACTAATCGAGGACCTGACCCATGCTATTCGGACTTGATGGAGTCGAGATCGGCCTGATCATCGTGTTCATGACGCTCTTCGGAGCGATCCTTTCCGGCTTTCCCGTAGCCTTCGCTATCGGCGGCGCGGCGATGATCTCTTTCGCGATCGTCGCGGGCCTCGATAGCGCGGGCCTGCTGATCCATCAGGCGATTGATACCTCGTCCGAGGCCTATCACGCCCTGACCAACAGCGGCATAAGGCCCGACGCGATATCTGTCTTCACCTATCCAGACCTGCCAAAGCTGGCAGT
This sequence comes from Marivivens sp., assembly GCA_024642185.1. Lineage (GTDB taxonomy): Bacteria > Pseudomonadota > Alphaproteobacteria > Rhodobacterales > Rhodobacteraceae > RFZI01. The sequence goes on from JAHEBR010000057.1 coordinate 2,938, forward strand.
GCCCGTCTTCCCGCAGGGCTGGGAAGTGGCGATGGACCGCAATGTGAGCTTTATCGTCAACCGGATGAACGAACGCGTTCTGGCCGGCCAGTCGATCGAGACCCTGCTTGCGGTGGTCATGTTCGTGATGATGGGCATCACGCTCGAACGCTCGCGCATCGCCGACGAGCTTCTGACCAAGATGGCCAATGTCTTCGGCCCGCTTCCGGGCGGCCTTGCCGTGTCGATCGTGGTTGTGGGCGCCTTCCTTGCCGCCTCGACCGGCATCGTCGGCGCGACCGTGGTCACCATGGGCCTTCTGGCGCTGCCGACCATGCTGCGGAATAACTATTCGCCGGAACTGGCGACCGGTGTGATCGCGGCCTCGGGCACGCTCGGCCAGATCATCCCGCCCTCGATCGTGATCGTTCTTCTCGGCACGCTTGCGGGTGACCTCTATTCCGCCGCTCAGGAAGACCGCGCGACGCTCGCCGGTTGTACCGATGCGCTGACCTACCTTGGCGAGCCTGCCGTGGTCTCGGTGGGCACGCTGTTTCAGGCCGCTCTCCTGCCGGGCATCCTTCTGGCGTTTCTCTATGGCGGCTATGCCTTCGGCTATGCGCTTCTCAACCCGTCCAAGGCACCTGCGGTGCAGATGGAAGGCCACTTCGGCGTTCCGACCACACGTGGCGAAAAGCTCACCTGGTTCCTCGGCGCGCCTGTGGCGATCCTCGTGGGGATGTTCCTTCTGGTCGAGACCGGCATTGTCGGCAGCCAGTCGATCATCGTCGACAGCTATTCCGATGCCACCCGCTCGGCTTCGCTGCGCACCAATGTCGGGCCCGAATGTCAGGCCTCAATGATCGAACTGCACGGGCAGGAGGCCTGGGATCAGGCACTGGCCGAGCAGGCGACGATCGAGGCGGGTGGCGGCGTTCAGGAATCGCGTGCCTTGTCCGATGAAGAGCGCGACGGCGCGCTCGCAGACAAGATCGCCAATGCGCCGATGATCGGCACGGGCATCGGGACGATGGCCGTGATCATGGCGCTGGTTCTTGCTGTTGGCCGCGGTATCAATCCCGGCGCTTCGGGGCGTCCGATTCTGATCGGCGCGGGTGGCGTTGTCTTGCTGCTCCTCGCCGATGCTCTCTTTGTCAAACCGACCACGACGCCTGGCATCACTTTCCTCTGGATTGCGATCCCGCTCCTGATCGCCATTCACGGGCTCAAGGCTGCGGCATCGGAGCTGGGCAAGAACGAGATCATCAAGGTGGTCTTCCCGCCGCTCGTCCTGATCGTGGCTGTTCTCGGCTCGATCCTTGGCGGTATCACCAACCCGACGCCGGCAGCGGCGCTGGGTGCGGGTGGTGCGATCCTTCTCGCTGCGGCGCGCAAACTTGCGGACAACGGTAGATCGGCGCAGATCGTGATCCGGACAGCCTTGGCGATCATGGTCATGCTGCTGGTGGGCGTGAACTTCGATATGCGCCTCGGCCAGCCTGATATCGCGCTTGAGAATATCATTGCCTTCATGGTCGCCTTCGGCGCCTTCCTTTATGCGATGTTCGGCATCTTCTGGAGCTGCTGGTATCTCTACAGGGAAAGCGTTCTGGCGCCTGTGGTGCGCGAGACGGCCAAGGTCACCTCGATGGTCTTTACCATCCTGATCGGCTCGCAGCTTCTGAACCTCGTGCTCATCTCCTTCGGCGGCGAGCACTATATTCAGGACTTCCTGCGCAGCTTCTCGAACGAGTGGACGGCCTTCCTCATCGTGATGCTGGTGCTCTTCGTCCTGGGCTTCGTGCTCGACTTCCTCGAGATCATCTACATCGTGATCCCGATCGTCGGGCCGGTGATCTATGGCGGCTCGTTCGATCCAAAATGGGTGACGATCATGGTCGCCGTGAACCTGCAGACCTCGTTCCTGACTCCGCCCTTCGGCTTTGCGCTCTTCTACTTGCGCGGCGTGGCGCCGAAAGAGGTGACCACGGGGCATATCTATCGCGGGATTGTGCCCTTCGTTCTGATCCAGGTTATGGGCCTGGTGCTTTTGGCGCTGGTGCCGCAGGTCGTGACCATTGTGCCGGCCCTGCTGAACTAGGCCGAAGCCAGGACAAACGAATAGCCCCGGTCCGAAAGGCCGGGGCTTTTTGCTATTTAGGCGCGGGTTGCGGCTCTGGTGTCGGGCAGGACGATCTTGGCCACCTGCTCGGCGATAGGCTCCACCGAGAGGGGATGGACATCTTCCTCGAAATCCGCGGGATCGTGCATAGGACGCCAGTGTCCGCGCGAATAGACCTCGAGCGCATCGAACTTGGCCTTGTAGCCCATCTTCGGGCTGCCCGGCACCCAGTAGCCGAGATAGACGTAAGGCAATCCGAGATCCCGCGCGATTTCGATGTGATCAAGGATCACATATGTGCCGAGGCTGTCGCCCTCGCGGTCGGGGTCGAAGAAGGAATAGACCATCGACAGCCCGTCATCGAGGATGTCGGTCAGGCAAACGGCATTGAGGTCGCTGCCGAATTCTGGATCGGGCGCGAGGTATTCTATCAGGCGCGAGCGGACCGGCGTTTCCTCGACCATCGCCGCGAATTCGAAAAGGTCCATGTCGGCCATGCCACCCGTCGCGTGACGGTGGTCGAGATAGCGGCGGAACAAGTTGAACTGATCTTCGGTGGCCCAAGGCGAGGTCGGGCGGCGCAAGAGATTACCGTTGCGCCGTATCACCCGCCGATGGCTGCGGCTTGGCGTGAAATCGGCCACCCGGATGCGGGCCGACAGGCAGGCAGCACAGTCCGCGCAGGACGGTCGGTAGAGCACGTTTTGCGACCGACGGAAGCCCTGTTTGGACAGAGAGTCATTCAAGGTCTCGGCTTGCTCGCCCTGCAGTGCAGTGAACAATTTGCGCTCGATCCGGCCCTCGAGATAGGGGCAGGGCTGAGGCGCCGTCACATAGAACTGGGGCGCTATTGGCAGAGTATGACGCATAGGCTCTCGAATGCTGAACGACGGCAGGTTAGCAACCCGCCGCCGTTCCGCCAAGTCATGGTTTCGAGAAGATTAACGGCCTAGCGCAGGGGGCGGTTGATCGCCGCTGTGCCAAGGACGTGATCGGAAAGGCCCTGACCACGCCCTGTGACCAGCATCAGGAGGACCGAGATCAGTTGCAGAGGTGCCACGAGGATCGAGAAGGTATATCCCGCCGTGTGCCAGAAGGCCGTGCTGCCGGAAAAGCGGCCACCGTCGGCCTCGCGCAGCTCGATCGACATCAGGCGCATGCCCCAGGTGCTCGATCCGCCCGCAAGGGTGAACCAGCGGTAGAAGAAGCCCATGACCAGCATCAAGCCCGGAAAGAAGAAGAGTCCGGTGAAGGCGGTGAAGGGCAAAACGAGCGCCGAGAGGATGGCGATCAGGATCGCGTCAAAGAGCCAGGCCATACCGCGCTTGAAAATCACGCCCTGATAGAACTCGGGCTGGCTTGCGGGATCGGGCAGGGCAAAAGAGGTTTGGGCAGAAGAGGCATACATGGGCGTCTTGCGTCCTTGGAAAAGGCCGCGCCCTAAGGGGAGGGCGCGGCAGAGAGAGGGAAATCAGGCTTCGGCGGTCGGACCGGCCACCGGCTTGCCTGCACGGTCTTCCATGAACTGGTCAAACTCGGACTTGTCCTTGGCGTCGCGCAGGCGGTCGAGGAAGGCTTCAAAGCTCTTCTGCTCGTCCTCGAGGCGGCGCAGGGTCTCGGCCTTGTAGGCGTCAAAGGCGCTGTTGCCCGAGCTGGTGAAGGCGGTGTGGGCATAGCGTCGGGCGGCGAAGCGGGCGTGGGAACGATGACGGCTGAACATACGTTTACTCCAGATCATATAGGCCAGAAGCGCGAGGCCCACGGGCCAGAAAAAGATAAAGCCAAGGACCATTGCAGCGATCCAGGCCCCTTTGCCGCGGGCATCGAGCCATTCCTCGGCGCGGGTCAGAAAGCCGGCTTGGGCATAGCCTTCGCGGGAGGGAGGGTGCAGGGTAGCGTCGGTCATTATGGTCTCCGTTTGAAATATCGGGTCACAAGGGATGTGAATGTCTTTCACATTGCACATATCGGAAGGGCAACCCCGTGCTTCAAGGGGCGATGTTAATGTTTTTCACATCCTGCGGTGCAGCATCGGACCAAGCCCTTGATGGTGGCCCATATTTTCCCGAAAAATATTGGATCAGGCCGTGAAAGCCGAAACCGCGGCGCCGGTGATCTGCTGCAATGCCTCCGGCGCAATCGGGAAGATATGGCGTGGCGTGCCCGCGGCGGCGAAGATCTGGCCGAACTCGAGAAGGCGCGGGTCCATGAAAGAGCGGACAGGATTCAAATGGCCGACCGGGGAAACCCCGCCGATGGCAAAGCCGGTGTGCGCCCGCACCGCATCTGCATCGGCCCGCCCGAGCGCCTCGCCAGCCAACGCGCTTGCCTTGGCCGGATCGACCTGATTGCCGCCAGCGGTGAGGAACAGGACGATCTCGCCCGTGGCCGCGCCTTGAAAGATGATCGACTTGGCGATCTGGTCGAGGGCGCAGCCTGCGGCATCTGCCGCCTGCTGGGCGGTGCGGGTCTCGGCGGCCATCTCCATCGGCGCCACGTCGATCCCAGCCGCATCCAGCGCCGTGATGACCCGTTTCAGGCTCTTGCTCATGTTGGCCTCCCTACCTGCCCGAAGAGTGGCAAACCGCAGGCCGATTGACCATCCCTCATCGGGCTGCACAGATAGGCCTATGAACTTCGAATCCCGCATCACCCGCAGCCCGCGCCCTTTCGATCCCGACCGGGGGGCGGACGCTCTTGCGAAATTGCCGGGCTTGCCGCCGCGCACGCGGGAGGTTGTTGAAGGGGCGGCGGGATCAAGCCCCTTTCTCGCCGGTCTGATCGCGCGCGAGGCAGAGTGGATCGCGGGGGCGTTTGATGCGCCGGACGAGGCCTTGTCGCTGGTGATGTCATCGGCTGCCGGCTTGCCGCTCGACAAGCTGTCTGACGGGCTGCGGCAGGCCAAGCGGCGCGTGGCCTTGCTGACCGGACTTGGCGATCTGGGGGGCGTCTGGCCGCTCGAGACCGTGACGCAGGCGCTCACCGATTTTGCCGATACGGCGGTCGATGCCTGCCTGCGCCGCCTCGTGGGCGCCGAGATCGCGCGCGGCAAGATACCGGGGCTTGGCCCTGATGATGCCGAAACAGCCGGCGGCATGGTCGCCTTGGCGATGGGCAAGATGGGGGCGGGGGAGCTGAACTATTCCTCCGACATCGACCTCATCATGCTGTTCGACGAAAGCCGTTTCGACGACGACAGTTATGACGATGCCCGCGCCTCCTTTGTCCGCGTCACGCGCCGGATGACGGGCTTGCTGTCGGACCTGACCGGCGAGGGCTATGTCTTCCGCACCGACCTGCGCCTGCGCCCCGATGCGGCGGTGACGCCTGTCTGCATCTCGATGGGCGCAGCCGAGGGCTATTACGAGAGCGTCGGCCGCACATGGGAGCGCGCCGCCTATATCAAGGCGCGCCCCTGCGCGGGCGACCTTGCGGCGGGCGATCGGTTCCTTGCCTCGATGCGCCCCTTCGTCTGGCGCAAGCACCTCGATTTTGCCGCCATCCAAGACGCCCACGATATGCGGCTGCGTATCCGCGACCACAAAGGCCTGCACGGGCCGTTGGTTCTTGACGGGCACAATATGAAGCTCGGGCGGGGCGGCATCCGCGAGATCGAGTTCTTCACCCAGACCCGCCAGCTTATTGCCGGTGGCCGCGATCCCTCGCTCCGCGTGCGCGGCACGCGCGAGGGGCTCGAGCGGCTGGCGCGTGCGGGCTGGGTGCCGGAGGATCATGCCGAACGGCTCTATGAGCACTACCGGCCCCACCGCGAGGTCGAGCACCGGGTGCAGATGATCGCCGACCAGCAGACCCACCTCCTGCCGGCAACGCCCGAGGCCTGGGATCGTCTGGCGGCCCTGATGGGCACAGATACGGGCGCGCTCCGCGACGAAATCGCCGTGCGGATCGAAGAGGTGCACGAGCTGACCGAGGGGTTCTTTGCCCCCTCCGCCCCGGCCAGCGCGGCAGACGATTTCGGCCGCGAGATCACCCAGCGCTGGCAGAACTATCCCGCCCTGCGCACCGCCCGCGCCGCCGAGATCTTCAAGCGCGTGCTGCCGCAGGTGATCGAGAGCCTCAAGGACGCGGCCCAGCCCGACGAGGCGCTGCGCCAGTTCGATACTTTCCTCGCGGGCCTGCCTGCCGGTGTTCAGCTCTTCTCGCTCTTTGACGCCAATCCGCAACTGACCCGCCTGGTTGTCGATATTTGCGGCACAGCACCGGCGCTTGCCCAGTATCTGTCGCGCAATTCCGATGTGTTCGACATGGTGATCGGCGGCGCGTTCTTCTCGCCCTGGCCCGAGACCGACGATCTGGTCAAGCGCCTCACGCGGGCCATGTCGGAGGCGCCGGACTATGAGGCGCGGCTCAATATGGCGCGGCGCTGGATGAAGGAATGGCACTTCCGCATCGGCGTGCATCACCTGCGCGGGCTCGTCACCGCCGAAGAGGCGGGGCAGGAATATGCCGATCTGGCCGAGGCGGTGATTGCCGGCCTCTGGCCTGTCGTGGTCGAGGAGTTCGCCCGCAAGCACGGGCCGATGCCCGGCCATGGGGCGGTGGTCTTGGGCATGGGGTCGCTGGGGTCGCAGCGGCTCAATGCGGGCTCCGACCTTGACCTGATCGTGATCTACGATGCGGACGGGGCGGAAAGCTCGGACGGTCCGCGCCCCCTCGCCACCCGCCCCTATTACGCGCGGCTGACGCAGGCCTTGGTGACGGCGGTCACGGCGCCCATGTCGGACGGGCGGCTCTACGAGGTCGATATGCGGCTGCGCCCCTCGGGGCGGCAGGGGCCGGTGGCCACCTCGATCGCCGCGTTCCGCGACTATCAGCGCGGCGAGGCCTGGACATGGGAGCACCTCGCCCTGACCCGCGCGCGGCCGCTGGCAGGCAATATTGGGCTGGCGCAAGAGGTCGAAGCCTTCCGGCAAGACCTTCTCAAGGAGAAATCGGGCGGGGCGGGGATCCTCGCCGACGTGGCCGAGATGCGCGGACGGATCGCCGCGGCCAAGCACCCCTCGGGCGTGTTCGACGCCAAGATCGGGCCGGGGCGGCTTCAGGATATCGAGCTTCTGTCGCAGACCGCAGCACTTCTTTCGGGGGCGCCGGTGCGCCTGACCGAAGCGCAATTGGCCGCCGGTGTCGCTTCCGGTTGGCTTGATGCCGCAGATGCGGCGGCGCTTTCGGAGGCGGAAGAGCTTTTGTGGCAGGTGCAGGCGGCAGCTAGGCTCCTGACCGGGGGCGAGCTGGAGGCGGATGCCCTGGGCGAGGCCGGGCGGCGGTTTATCTTGCGGGAGACGGGCTTTGAGACGATCGAGGATCTGCGCCGGGCGCTCGAGGCGCGCAGCGCCGAGGCGGCCGGGATCATCGACAGGCAACTGGCAGCGGGCCGGTCGGAAGGAATGGACGGGAATGAGGGATGAGTTGGACCCCAAGGGGCTGATCCAGGAGGCCTATCGCATCGACGGGATAAGCGCGCCCGAGTGCCGCTCGATCTTTCTCGACTGGGCGCTTGGCGTGCCCTTGGGCGCCGACCCGCGCGCGCAGGTGCGGGCGCTTCTGACCCGCCACGCGGTCGAGCCTGCGGATCATCCGATGACCGCAACGCTTAGGGCTGCGCTGGAAGAAGGCTCAGGCCCCCGCCGCCGGGGCGGCCGCGCCGGGCGGAT
>JAHEBR010000058.1 GCA_024642185.1 Marivivens sp.
TCGACCCCGCCAAGCACCGCGAGGGCACTGTGACCCATACGATGGGCTGGCCCCTCGGCTCGAACGCCGGCGGCGGGTCGTTCATCTATCACATTGAGAACAATCAGGTTTACGTCGGCTTCGTCGTCCACCTGAACTATGCCAACCCCTATCTCTTCCCCTATATGGAGTTCCAGCGGTTCAAGCATCACCCGATGGTGGCCGAACTTCTCAAGGGCGGCAAACGCGTGGCCTATGGCGCCCGTGCGATCAGCGAGGGCGGCTGGCAGTCGATCCCGCAGACGGCCTTCCCGGGCGGTTGCCTTCTTGGCTGTTCCGCGGGCCTCGTGAACGTGCCGCGCATCAAGGGCAACCACAACGCCATGCATTCGGGCATCGAAGCCGCCGAAGCCGCCCATGCCGCGATCAAGGCGGGCCGTGGCGGCGATACGCTGATGGAATACGATGTTGCGCTCAAGGCCGGCCCCGTGGGCAAAGACCTCAAGCGCGTCCGCAACGTCAAGCCACTCTGGTCGAAGTATGGCCTTCTGACCTCGCTCGCCGTTGGCGGGTTCGATATGTGGACCAACAACCTCTTTGGCCTGTCGCTCCTCGGCACGCTGCGCCACGGCAAATCCGACGCTGCCGCCACCGAAGAGGCATCGAAGCACAAGCCGATCGACTATCCCAAGCCCGATGGCAAGCTGAGCTTTGACCGGCTGACCAACGTCAGCTTCTCGATGACCAACCACGAGGAAAGCCAGCCCTGCCACCTTCGGCTCAAGGATCCCTCGATCCCGATTTCGGTCAACCTGCCGAAATATGCCGAGCCGGCCCAGCGCTATTGCCCCGCCGGCGTTTATGAGGTGATCGAGGAACAGGGCAAGGACGCCCGCTTTGTCATCAACTTCCAGAATTGCGTCCACTGCAAGACCTGCGACATCAAGGATCCGAGCCAGAACATCAACTGGACGACCCCGCAGGGCGGCGACGGGCCCAACTATCCCAATATGTGACCAAGGGGGCCTCGGCCCCCTTCTTCATTTTTGCACGCCCTCGTGACCCACCCGCGATTGCGGCTTGGGGCGCGGTTCTCTAGGGTGGCCCTGCGATTTCCCGCCAACGAAAGACTGGTTTGACGTGAAGAGTATCCGCTGTTTTTTCGCCACCTCAGCCTTGGCCCTAGCGGCCTCGGGCCCGACTTATGCCGAGCCCGACGCAGGCGCCTATTTGGCGGCGCGAATGGCGATCATGGATTACGATTTTGCCCTCTCGGCAACCTATCTTGATCGCGCCCTGATCGATGATCCGCAAAATCCTGTTCTGCTTGAAGAAGCGCTCCGCGCCCATTTTGCCTTGGGCGAGTTTGATCGGGCCTTTGCGCTTGCCGACCGGATGGTTGCGATTGGCATCGACAGCCAGACCGCAAATTTCATCGCAATGGTCCACGCCGCCCATACCGGAAACTGGCAGCGGATCTTCGTTCTGCTTGAGCAGGGCCAAAGTGTCGGCCCTCTGGTTGATGGCCTGGCACAGGCCTGGTCGTTTGTCGGGCGCGGACGAATGACGCGCGCGGTGCAAAGTTTTGACGAAGTGATCGATTCTCCGGGGCTTCGCGCCTTCGGGCTGTATCACAAGGCGCTGGCTCTGGCCTCTGTCGGTGACTTCGAGGGCGCCGATGCGATCCTCGCACTCCCGCCTGAACAGGGTATGCAAAAGACGCACCGCGCAGCGCTTGCTCGGGCCGAGATATTGAGCCAACTCGGCAAGAATGATGCGGCCATTGCGCTTCTTGAGAACTTTGCCGGTTCGGCCGGGGATCCCGTCTTTTTCGACAAGATTGCGAGGCTGAGATCGGGCGAGGTGCTTCGTTTCGAATTTGTTTCTGGTCCCGTCGAGGGAATGGCGGAAGTGTTCTTTTCGGTGGCTGCGGCCATCGAAGGGGATGCAGACGACGACTATACCCTTCTCTACTCGCGTGCAGCCGAGGCCCTTGATCCGACCCACAGCGAAGCCATCATCCTGTCGGCCCGCCTTCTTGAGTTGCTCGGACGCTTTGATCAGGCGAATGAGACTTACACCAAGATTGCCCGAGACGATCCGGTCTATTTCAAAGCCGAGTTGGGGCGTGCGGCCGCCCTCGATAGCGCGGGCCGAACCGACACGGCAATCGAGGTTCTGAACGCGCTTATCCGCAATAGCGGCGAAATGCCGGATGCGCTCGCGTCCCTCGGAGATATGCTGCGGCGGAGCAGCGACTGGGCGGCTGCCAACGCTGCCTATACCCGCGCTTTGGCGGCCTATGGGCAAAGTGATCCATCTCGTTGGATTGTGCTCTATACGCGCGGAATCACTTCCGAGCGGATGGGCAACTGGGCTGACGCCGAGGCTGATTTCCGCGCCGCTCTCAAACTTCAGCCGGGGCAACCTTCGATCCTTAACTATCTAGGCTATTCGCTGGTCGAGAGGCGCGAAAAGCTTGACGAGGCGCTCGACATGATCGCGCGGGCGGTCGAGGCCCAACCCGACAGTGGCGCCATCGTTGATAGCCTCGCTTGGGTGCTTTACCGGCTCGGCCGCTATGACGAGGCGATCGTTCATATGGTTCGCGCGGCCGAACTTGAACCGCTGGATCCGATCATAAGCGATCACTTGGGCGATGTTCTCTGGGCTGTAGGGCGCGAAGCCGAGGCGCGGTTCCAATGGCAGCGGGCACTGTCATTTGCGCCGGAAGAGAAAGACGCAATCCGTATCCGCGCCAAGCTTGCCAAAGGGCTCGACAAGGTTCTCGAGGAAGAGGGGGCGCCACCCCTCGCGGTGCCGCGTGATGAGCGTTGAGGCCTTCGCCCCGGCCAAGGTTAACCTGACGCTTCACGTCACCGGCCGCCGCGCGGACGGGTATCACCTGCTCGATAGCCTCGTGGTCTTTCCCGATGTGGGGGATCGCCTGAGCTTTGCACCCTCTGACGATCTGAGCCTTGAAGTCTGCGGCCCTCTGGCCGAGGGCGTCCCAACTGACGCGAGCAATCTGTGCCTCAAAGCGGCGAAGCTCCTAAGTTCGGCCAAAGGCGCCCGGATCACTCTTGAGAAGCATTTGCCTCACGGTGCCGGGATTGGCGGCGGGTCTTCCGATGCGGCGGCGACATTGCGGGGGCTTTCGGAACTTTGGGGCATTCCAATGCCCGCTCCGGCCGCTGCAGTCAGTCTTGGAGCGGATGTTCCGGTCTGCCTTGCCGCGCCCAAGGCGATGGTGATGCGCGGGATTGGTGAAATCCTCAGGCCCGCTCCGCTTCTGCCGACCTTCTCGATGCTCCTCGTCAATCCGAGGGTGGAAACGCCAACAGCAGGCGTCTTTTCGGCGCTTGCGGCGAACGGCAGGGTCGACAACCCGCCAATGCCCGGGATGTCCGAGGGCTTTGCCAATCTGGCCGATCTCGTCGGTTGGCTCCGGGTCACGCGCAATGATCTGGAAGCGGCGGCATCGGAATTCGCCCCGATCGGCGATGTCAAAGCTGCCATCACGGCGCAGCCCGATTGTGCCTTTGCCCGAATGTCGGGTTCGGGCAGCACCTGTTTTGGCCTATTTGAAAACGCTACCAGCGCCGACGCCGCCGCTTCGGCGATCCAGCGCTCTCATCCCGAATGGTGGGTGGCCGTGGGCGAGGTCAGCTAATCCGCTCGACCACATAGTCGGCCAGATCAGCCAGCATATCGCGCAGAGGATGTTCCGGCAGCTTGGCCATTTCGGCCTTGGCCTCCGATATCCAGCCAATTGCATCCTGACGCGCCGCCTCGACAGCCCCGTGGCGAGCAAGGATCGCAAGCGCCGCTTCGAGATCGCCCTCGCCCTGTTGGCCCTTTTCGATGGTCCTGACCCAGAAGGCACGCTCGTCGGCATCCGCCTTGGCCACAGCCTTGATCACCGGAAGCGTGAGCTTCCGCTCGCGGAAATCGTCGCCGATGTTCTTGCCGATGGCCGAGGTGCCGCCATAGTCGAGCACATCGTCGACGATCTGGAACGCCACGCCCAGCGCATCGCCATAAGCATAGAGGGCGTGAACCGTGGTCTCGTCCATCCCTGCAATTACGCCGCCCACCTCGGTCGCAGCCGAAAAGAGTGCCGCCGTCTTGCCGCGGACAACCTTGAGATATGTCTCTTCCGTGGTCGCCAGATTGCGGGCGGCGGTGAGTTGCAGCACCTCGCCCTCGGCGATGGTCGCAGCCGCGTTGGCAAGGATGTCGAGGACTCGGAGCGAGCCGGTCTCGACCATGAGCTGGAAGGACCGCGCGAAAAGGTAATCGCCTACCAGAACGCTCGAGGTGTTGTCCCACAAGAGGTTGGCTGTCGGGCGGCCTCGGCGCTGGGCGCTTTCGTCAACCACATCGTCATGCAGAAGCGTGGCGGTGTGGATGAACTCAACCGTTGCAGCGAGGTGAATGTGGAACGGCCCGTCATAGCCGCACATTCGGGCCGCCGCGAGGGTCAGCATCGGGCGCAGGCGCTTGCCGCCGGCCTCGATCAGATGCGCTGTTACCTCAGGAATGCGCGGCGCGTGTTCAGAGGCCATCCGTTCGCGGATCATCGCGTTCACTCGCGCCAAATCCTCGGCCAGCGCCTCGGCTAGGCGCTCGTGAGGTTTGGTCGCTGCGATATCCAGGCTCATAACTTCTCCGTCAGCGTGATAGACAACAGGGGGGCAACCACATAGGTCTTTGACCATGAAGGAACTTCTGCGCAGCAACAACCCGACAGATATCGCTTTCGCCAAGGCCCTTCTGGACGGCGAGGATATAGACTGCTTTGAAATGGACGTAAACATGAGCGTCCTTGAAGGTAGCATCGGAATCTTCCCGCGGCGGCTGATGGTTCTGGACGCCGACCTTGAGGAGGCGCGGATCGTCCTGTCTGACAATGGCTTCAAGGGGTTTTCGTGAGCGAGGCACTGACCTGCGACGAATTCCTCGGCGGCAAACTGCGCCTCTGGCAGCCGCGCGACGGCTATCGCGCCGGTGTTGATCCGGTGTTGCTGGCCGCTGCTGTTCCGGCAGAGGCGGGGCAGGATGTGCTCGAAATAGGCTGCGGCGCAGGAGCAGCGGTCCTTTGTCTTGGCACTCGTGTCGATGGGCTGACACTCACGGGGATCGAGGTTCAGACCGCCTATGCCGCCCTCGCTCGGCGCAATGCTGCCGAGAACGGCCTTGCGCTTGAGGTTGTCGAGGCTGATCTTCGCGACCTGCCCGCCGATCTGCGCCAGCGTCAATGGCATCACATCCTGATGAATCCGCCGTATTTCGACCGCGCTGCATCAACCGCTTCGGCAGACAGAGGCCGCGATAAGTCGCTTGGTGGCGATACGCCGCTGGCCGATTGGATCGACGTGGCAGCCCGGCGGTTGCGGCCGAAGGGGGCACTCACGCTGATCCAAAGAATCGAAAGGCTGCCCGAGGCGCTGGCCGCCTGCGAAGGACGGGTCGGCTCGCTCATCGTGCGGCCGCTTGCGCCTCGCGAGGGTCGTTCGCCCAAGCTTTTCCTCCTGCAGGCGCGGAAGGGCGGTCGCGCCGCCTTTCAACTCGCCCCACCCCTTGTCCTCCATGAAGGGCATACCCATGTCGAAGATAGAGACGACTACACCGCCGAGGCGCGGGCAATCCTGCGGGATGGCAAGCCTCTCCCTCTCCGGCATTAACTTGCCGTTCAGGATTGGGCACGAGACTGCCGCTTCCCGTCGATCGCCCACGCGCCGCGTGACAGACGGGAAAAGTTGTGCTCGACTGGAACCAAAGCAACCCGAGAGAGGAGACCTCCATGACCATGAGTTCGCATCTGAATGAGCTGAAGAAGAAGCACCAAACTCTCTCGGATGCGGTCGATGCGGCCCAGCGCACCTTGTCTGCGGATGACCTTGAGATTGCTCAGCTGAAGAAGCAGAAGCTTCAGATCAAAGAGGAAATCGCCCGCCTGTCGGCCTGAATTCGACAGCCTTAGTGCGCCTTGCTGCTGGCCCTTGCGGCCAGAGCGGCCCCTGTTGTTATCAGGGTGGCCGCGGCCAAAAGGCTCCAGCTCGGGGCGGCGACCCCAGCCAGAACCAGAATCAGCGTCGATAGAACCGGCGCTGCATAGGAGGCGACGCCCAGAAGCTGGATGTCGCCTTTTTTCACGCCGATATCCCAGACATAGAAGGCAAGCCCCACGGGCCCGAGGCCAAGGCCGATGACCGAGAGCCAGCCGATAGTGGTCTCCGGCCAGAGCGTGGTTTCAAAGCGCATGTGGGCCGCCGCCGAGAGCACAGCGGTTGCGAGGCAGAAGACGGCGACCGATCCGGTCGGCACAGCGCCAAATCTGCGGGAAACGATCGAATAGCCCGACCATGTGAACGCGCAGACGAGTGCGAGCGCATAGCCCGCCAACGCGCCATCGACCGATCCAGAGCGGCCCCCAAGAAGGATCGTCGCCGCTCCGGCAAAGCCCAGAACACCGCCGAAGATGTGCCCCCGCTTCAGCCTCTCGCCGGGCAAAAGGGCCGACATGAGCACGATCAGAAGAGGCCAGAGATAGGCAATCAACCCCGCCTCGGCAGCGGGCGCCATGCGCAGAGCCGAGAAGTAGAAGAAGTGATAGCCGAAGAGGCCCGCCGTTCCGAACACATAGACCTTGAGCGGCACCTGCCGCAGCGAGCCGATCTCGCCGCTCATCATGAGCCACACGATCCCCACGGCGCCGCCGATCCCAAAGCAGATCGCATTGAGAAGAAGCGGCGGCACCGGCGCCGTCCCGACCGTCAGCACAGCCAGCATCGACCACAGGATCACCGCGGCAAAGCCGATCAGGGTCGCTTGGGAACGGGGCATGGGGCCTCCAATGAAAAAGGGCCGGGAAAGCCCGACCCTTTTAGCGGTGTTTGAGAAGCCTGCAATCGCCGTCAGACGAAGAACTGGCCGCCGTTCGCGGAAATCGTCGAGCCGGTGATAAAGCCTGCGTCATCCGAGGCAAGGAAGGCCACGATCCGCGCGATCTCTTCCGGCTCGCCAAGGCGGCCCACGGGGATCTGCGGGATAATCCGCTCGTTCAGAACCTTCTCGTCAATCGCGCGGACCATCTCGGTGCCGATATAGCCCGGGCAAATCGCGTTGACGGTGATACCGGCGCGTGCGCCTTCCTGCGCCAGCGCCTTGGTCATCCCCAGATCGCCGGCCTTGGCAGCGGAGTAGTTGGCTTGCCCCGCCTGCCCCTTCTGGCCGTTGATCGACGAGATGTTGATGACGCGGCCAAACTTGCGATCCCGCATCCCCGACCAGAGTGGGTGTGTCATGTTGAAAACGCCGGAAAGGTTGGTGTCGATCACCTCTTTCCACTGTTGCGGGGTCATTTTGTGGAACATCGCGTCGCGGGTGATGCCCGCGTTGTTTACGAGGATCTCGACCGGCCCCAGATCGGCCTCGACCTTGGCGATGCCAGCGGCGCAGGCGTCGTAGTCGGCCACCGACCATTTATAGGTCTTGATACCGGTTTCCGCGGTGAAGGCGGCTGCGGCGTCATCGTTGCCGGCATAGTTGGCGGCGACGGTATAGCCAGCATTCTTGAGCGCGATTGAGATCGCGGCACCGATGCCCCGCGAACCCCCAGTAACCAATGCAACGCGAGACATATCGATTCTCCTTAAAATTATCTGCGCAATCTAATTATCTTGGCAATCAGCGCAACGCAATAAAATTACGCTGCGCTGCCGCATAAACTTGTCGCTAAAACGCGTTACGGGCGCTCGAGGCACATGGCGACACCCATGCCGCCACCGATGCACAGGGTGGCAAGGCCACGCTTAGCGCCGCGGCGCTTCATCTCGAACAGAAGGGTGTTGAGGATGCGTGCGCCCGATGCGCCGATCGGGTGGCCGATGGCAATCGCGCCGCCGTTCACGTTGACGATGGCCGGATCCCAACCCATGTCCTTGTTCACGGCACAGGCCTGCGCGGCGAAGGCTTCATTGGCCTCGACGAGATCGAGATCGCTGGCCTTCCAGCCCGCCTTCTCGAGCGCCTTGCGCGAGGCCATGACCGGGCCGACACCCATGATCGCCGGATCAAGGCCGGCGGTCGCGTAAGAGACGATGCGGGCGAGCGGTTCGATACCGCGGCGCTCGGCTTCCTTGTCGGTCATCATCAGGGCGGCGGCAGCGCCATCGTTGAGGCCCGAGGCGTTAGCGGCGGTCACCGAGCCGTCTTTGACGAAGGCGGGGCGCAGCTTCTGCATGGCGTCGATGGTCGCGCCGTGGCGAATGTATTCGTCGGCATCAACCACGATGTCGCCCTTGCGGGTCTTGACCGTGAAGGCCGCGATCTCGTCCACGAAACGTCCGGCCTTCTGCGCGGCTTCCGCCTTGTTCTGGCTGGCAACGGCGAATTCGTCCTGCATATCGCGGCTGATCTGCCATTTGTTGGCGACGTTCTCGGCGGTCTGGCCCATGTGGTAGCCGTTGAACGCATCCCACAGGCCGTCGCGGATCATCGTGTCGATATAGCTCACGTCGCCCATCTTCACGCCAGCGCGCAGGTGGGCGCAGTGGGTCGAGAGAGACATACTCTCCTGCCCACCGGCGGCGACAATCGACGCATCGCCAAGCTGGATGTGCTGGGCGGCGAGCGCCACGGCGCGCAGGCCCGAGCCGCAAACCTGATTGATGCCCCAAGCGGCGCTTTCGATAGGAAGGCCCGCGCGGATATGCGCCTGACGCGCCGGGTTTTGGCCCTGACCCGCGGTCAGAACCTGACCGAGGATCGTCTCGCTGACATCGGCCTTGTCGATACCGGCGCGGGCGACAACGGCCTCGAGAACGGCAGCGCCGAGCTCATGCGCAGGTGTGTTGGCAAAAGCGCCGGTGAAGCTGCCCACAGCGGTGCGGGCCGCAGAGGCGATAACGACGTTGGTCATGCGGAAATCCTCTTCTATCCAAGCCAAGGCGGGAGGGCGTCTTGAAATGCCAGACGGGGCCAACCCGCGATCGAAGCCTGTTTAGGGAGTCTTATGCTGCGGGGCAATCTGAATGGGCCTTCCCCCGCCTTCGCACCTGCAGCATTGCGTTTTGGTCACAGTTTCGCAAGCGGCGGGCCAAAGAATTGGCCGCTCATGCAGTCGATCCCCAACTCGAGCAATTTCGAAGCTTCTTGCGGGATTTCTACGCAGGGGGCGACTGTAAACATCTCAAACTGTTGGGCGATGGAAACAAGCGCGCCTACAACAACCTGATTATCCGGATCGGTCTCGATGCCCTTCACAAAGGAGCGATCTATCGACACCAGATCGAAATGAAAGCGGCGCAGATATTGGAAGTTCGTGGCCCCCGAGCCAAAACGACCAAGCGCGAAGGCAACGCCTTGACCCTGCATTTCCGCCATAAAGCGCCCTACGACCTCGTGAAGGGCCATAACCGACGGTTCGTCCATTTCCAGGATAAGCCGCTCGCCAAGATATGGGTTGGAGCCCAGCCCAGCTTCAAGTTCTTGCCTCCAACGCGTGTCGGCCAAGGATCGCGCAGACGATGGCACCGCGAGCCGGATATCCGGCCGAGCCTTAAGGGTTTCGATGCCAAGTTTGAGCGCGACCGTATCCAGATCCCTGCCGAGAAGTTCTTTTTCTGCCCGTCCTGCATAGGAGGCCCGCGCGATCGGCTTGGAATATTCGTCGCGAAGACTCAAGTTCGCGCCATAGAAAGCAAGGCTGACCTGATCGCCCGTGGCATAGACCGGATGATATTCGAGAGTGGCCCGTCGCTCAAACAAGGCGGCTTCGGCCGCGGAATAACCATCCCTGAATTCAGTCCAGTCCGGACTTTCGGTCGGATACCCTGTCCCACCATCTGCGGGTTCCAATATTTCCTGTCGGCTATGTTGCATGGCAAAACCCCGCTGTGCCGGAGCATCATCTCCAATTCGTCCTAATCGCCGGTAAACAATTGCCTCAGCGGCACATTAATCTAGGGTTTGCGCATGGAGGCAAACATGGCGCGATGCGGCTGGGCAGGGCCCGAAGACATTTACATCGACTATCACGATACCGAATGGGGTGTGCCGGAGTATGACAGCCGCGCGCTTTGGGAGAAGCTGATCCTCGATGGTTTTCAGGCCGGGCTTTCGTGGATCACCATCCTGAAAAAGCGCGACAATTTCCGCGCCGCTTTCGCGGGCTTCGATCCCGAGGTCATCGCCGGATGGGGCGAGGCGGAGGTCGAGCGCCTCTTGCAGGATGCCGGCATCATCCGCTCGCGCGCCAAGATCGAGGCGACCATCGGCAATGCCCGTGCCTATCTGGAAATCCCCGATTTCTCGGAATTCTGCTGGAGCTATGTGGGCGGCGCGCCGGTCGTCAACCGCTGGGGCAGCCTTGCGGAAGTCCCAGCATCGACACCGTTATCGGAGCGCTTTTCCAAAGACCTCAAGAAAGCGGGCTTCAAGTTCTGCGGGCCGACCATCGTCTATGCGTGGATGCAGGCGGTGGGCATGGTGAATGATCACCTGATCACCTGCCCCCGCCACAGCGCGGTCTGATCACCAGCGGTCGAGCGCCGCCTCGTCTTCGTCGCGGGCCTCGACCCATTCGGCACCATCGCGCGTCAGCTCCTTCTTCCAGAAAGGCGCGCGGCTCTTGAGATAATCCATCAGATATTCCGCTGCCTGAAAGGCATCGACGCGGTGTCGGGATGCAGTGGCGACCATCATGA